>CAYRVY010000035.1:0-11302 GCA_964427695.1 uncultured Flavobacteriaceae bacterium | reverse complement strand
TCATGCTTATCTAATGGTAAAAACCAATGCTTGGTCTTTTTTAAAGTTGGTGTTGCTCCAGTAATTGCAGATTTAGGGTTTATTAAATCGGTTGCATTATGGCTCGTGCCACAAACTTCGCATTGGTCGCCATAACTTTCTTCATTGCCACATTTTGGACAGGTTCCAACAACAAATCTATCTGCAAGAAACTGATTAGCTTCAGCATCATAAAACTGTTCTGTAACTTCTTCAATAAATTCTCCTTTATTGTACAGAGTTGTAAAGAATTCTGAAGCCGTTTCATGATGAATTTTTGCAGTTGTACGCGAATAATTATCGAAAGTAATCCCGAAATCTTTAAACGATTGTTTAATAATCGCATGATACTTATCGACTATATCTTGAGGCGAAACGCCTTCTTTTTTCGCTTTTATGGTAATAGGAACACCATGTTCGTCACTTCCACATATAAAAGCCACATCATGTCCTTGCAATCTTAAATAACGTGCATATATATCTGCCGGAACATAAACACCTGCAAGATGACCAATATGAATTGGACCATTTGTGTAAGGTAATGCGGCTGTAATTGTGTATCGTTTAGGCTGAGTCATTCACTAAAAATTGTTAGATGTCATGTTGAGCGTAGTCGAAACATCTCAAAAAAAGAGATTCTTCACTTTGTTCAGAATGACAAAACTATGATTATGCATTATTAGTCAAGGCACAAAAGTACACATTTCAGCTGCGAATTAGAAAAAAAATGTACATTTACAAAAAGCCTATTTTATGTTTTTAAAGCAAATAATATGTTGCACTCTTTTTATTGCTTTGGTTAGCCAAAATAATTTAACAGCACAATCTTCAAGTTCCACTATTTTAGACACACTAACGCAGAAAAAATTAATACAACCTCCATATTTGAAAGCTGGAGATACTGTTGCTATAGTTGCTCCTTCTGGAATTTTGCTTAATAGAGATAGCGAAATCAATCAAGCTGTCGATTTACTCAAGAGCTGGAATTTAAATGTCGTTATTGGCGAACATGTTTTTAGTCAAAATGGACATTTTGCAGGTACAGATGTGCAGCGTGCTACCGATTTTCAAAAGGCACTTGATAATCCAAATATTAAAGCCATTTGGATTGCTCGTGGTGGTTATGGTACTGTACGGATTTTAGACAAACTGGATTATACAAAATTTAAAGAACAGCCGAAATGGATTATTGGCTATTCAGATATTACTGCGCTTCATAATCAAATTCATAATAAAGGTTTTGAATCTATACACGCATTAATGGGCACGAGTTTAACCGATGATTTAGGCGACATTAAAGACAATATATCTACGTTTAAGGATGCTGTTTTTGGAAGACCTTTAGCTTACACTATTGAAGGTTCAAAATACAATAAAACTGGAACCACTTCAGGACAATTGGTTGGCGGCAATCTTACACTATTGCATACCATGTTAGGTTCTAAAACCAGTATTGATACTAAAGATAAAATTTTGTTTTTTGAAGAGATAGGCGAATTTGCTTATCATATCGACAGAATGTTACAAAGCCTGAAACGTGCTGGATATTTTAATGGCTGCAAAGGTATTATTGTTGGAGATATTTCTAAAGTTAGAAAGAATACAACAGAGTTTGGACGCACTATTGAAGAAATAATTCTCGATGTTGTTGCAGACTATGATTTTCCTGTCTTGTTTAATTTCCCCGCAGGCCATGAAGATGATAATTGGGCTTTGATTTTGGGGAGAAGGATTGAGTTAACAGTTGGCAGTAAGCAGTCTACAGTTGTTTTTGAGGATTAATATTTATGTCCCATAGTTATCGGGATTGTGGATTAAAAATGATTTAGTTTATAATAAAAGATTCCTTCCCGATAGCTATCGGGATTGGCAGGAAAGTATATGAAAACAACTTATTTCGGAATTAGCAAATCTAACAGAGTACATTTTGACAAAGAAATTTATCAACTCAAAAAATGCCTTTCAAAACATTCGTTAGAGCTTTTAGTTTTTGTTGATGAATACAACTTTAACCTTGACCAAGAAAAAGAAATGATGAAGATTGCCTTTGAGGAAATCGACAAGTCTAGTTTTCTTATTGTTGAACTTACAAAAAAAGCCATTGGAGTTGGTATTGAAGTTGGCTATGCCTTTGCAAAAAGAAAACCAATAATTTATATTAAACGAAAAAATGCTAATCATTCTACTACTGTTGGTGGATGTTCTAATTATATTATAGAATACGAAAATGAATTTCATTTAATCGAAGAAATTGAGAAGATTATTAAAACAAACTTTTCGCTTTTCTTGATAACTATTGGGACAGAATGACAAAACAATAATAATTAAGAAAGTAGGATGAGATTCCTGCCTTCGCAGGAATAAATGGCAAAACACAACGAACTCGGGAAAAAAGGCGAACAACTTGCAGTAGATTATCTTATAACAAAAGGCTATACTATTGTGCAGAGGAACTATCGTTTTCAAAAAGCTGAAGTAGATATTATAGCTCAATTAAAAGACACACTTGCTATTGTAGAAGTTAAAACACGCTCTACTGTAGATTTTGGGAATCCACAAGATTTTGTAAAACCAAAACAAATTCAACGTCTTGTAAAAGCTGTTGATGAATATGTAACTGTAAAAAAATTAGATGTAGAAGTCCGTTTTGATATTATTGCTATTGTAAAACAAGGCAACGGTTTTAAAATCGAGCATTTAGAAAATGCATTTTATCACTTTTAACCCTTCCGAATTTAGCTTCACTAAATCCACCTTCCCTTCAAAAGGGAAGGGTTTAATTTCTCCTCCTTTTAAAGGAGGAGTGGCTTCCAATAAATTGGAAGACGAGGTGGTTTTCTAATTATTCAAAACCTTCTTTAAAGCTTCAAAATCGTATGGTTTTGAAATAATTTTTTTGTCTTTGTCCAGCACATAATAGGTTGGTGTTGAAGTAACATTATAACTGTTCCCAATCTTATTATCCCATTTTCCAAGTCCTAAAACGTGAGTGAAATCTGAAAAATTAAGAATTTCGTTTTGCCATCGATAAGGTTCGTCTTCTAATCCAATTGCGATGACTTGTATATTTCCAGTTTCTAAAGTTTTTAAATACGATTGAAGTAGTGGAACTTCTTTTAAACAATGTGAGCATGTACTACTCCAAAACATGATTATATATTGTTGAGCTAAATCTAATTCATAAAGTGACATTGATTTTTTTTGTTCTCCGTTTTCAATATCAAAATAAAAATCTGGTGCTCGTTTTCCTATTGACAAACTTTTAAACTGTATTAAACCATCTACAAGTTCTTTATCATCTAATTCTTCTGCTAAACTTATTAAATAAGTATCTGCAATATAGTTAGCCGCTTCTTCAAAATTAGCATCTACCATTTGCTGCCATAAAACTTCAAATAAGTTTTTTTTAATAAGAGAATCAGCATCTTTCATTGCTAAAAAAACATCGTCAATATTCTTTTTATATGTTGCAGAATCGTCTTCTGTTTCTGAAGACATTCCGAATACATAATTAAGTATCCTTTCTATTAAAAAATTTGAACTTTGAAGTGTCTCATTATTAAAATCTACATACTTAAAAAAGTGCCTTTTTAAGTTATTGATATAGGTTTTAACATCTTCAAACTCTTCTGGAATATATGGTTTATTGGCTTTTATAAAATGTAAGGCAATAGTTCCAGTTGCTGCTGCTTCGAAATTAGTTTGTGTTTCACTTTGGGTTTTAAAAATTGAAGCTAATACCAAAGTATCTGTGCTTTGCTGCTCGAAAAAATTACCAATACTGTTGCTTATTAAAGCCATACTATTTGAGTAAGAAGCAACCAATTGATTTTCGATTGAGGATTTATATTCTATTCCTGTTTCATTACTAAATATGAATTCTACATCTTCCTTTGCATTATAAATAATATCGAAATTATTCTCTTCCTGTGGTAATGCAAATACTAGCTTATACATACCTTGGATTACTGTTGAATCTAACTGAAATTCAAAATATCCTTTTTCATTTACTTCTGTGTTTGCTATAAAAAGTGAGCTTGTTGGAGTGACCTCGTACAAAATAACCCATTTGTAATCTTCGGCTGGAGAAAAGCTGCCTTTAATTGTGTGTTGAGCCATTATAAATATTGGCAAAAACACCAATATAAATACTATTTTTTTAAACATACATTCATTTTAAATAAGTCATATTATTTCTTTTTGTTTTCAACAATCAAGCCAAAATAGGTTGAATTGTTTTTAAGGCTTTTTCAATTGTATTTATGTCTTCAAAAGTAATCAATAAACGTAAACCTTTTCGTGTTTGCTTTTCTTTCATTTTACAAATATTTGGATGTAATTGCACAAACTGTAAGGCTTTAGTAAACATTTCACTTTGATAGAATCTACTTTTTTGATTATTAATAAAATAACCTATTAGTTTGTCTTGTTTCATAATAATTTTTTCGAAACCTATTCTGGTTGCAATCCATTTAATTCTTACTGTGTTTAATAAATCTACAACTTGTGTCGGTAACTCACCAAAGCGATCTATTATATTTAATTCAAACTCTAATAGTTCTTCTTCAGTTTTTAAATTATTAAGTTGCGTGTAAAGATTAAGACGTTCTGTAATATTGTTTACATAATCGTCTGGAAATAAAAGCTCAAAATCTGTGTCGATAGTAATATCTTTTACATAATTTTTTGGCTTGCTTTTATCTTCTTTATACAACTCTTTAAATTCGTTTTCTTTTAATTCTTCAATGGCTTCATTTAATATTTTCTGATAAGTATCAAATCCAATTTCGTTAATAAAACCACTTTGCTCACCACCAAGTAAATCGCCTGCTCCGCGTATTTCGAGATCTTTCATAGCAATATTAAAACCACTGCCAAGTGCTGTAAATTGTTCTAAAGCTGTTATACGTTTTCTGGCATCTGTTGTCATTGCAGAATATTCGGGAGTTATAAAATAACAGAATGCTTTTTTATTACTTCGTCCAACACGTCCGCGCATTTGATGCAAATCGCTCAACCCAAAGTTATTTGCATTATTAATAAAAATAGTGTTTGCATTAGGTATATCTAACCCGCTTTCTATAATTGTTGTACTTACTAATACATCAAATTCACCATTTATAAAAGCTAACATGAGTTGTTCTAATTTTTTGCCTTCTAATTGTCCATGTCCAATTCCTATTTTTGCATCTGGTACTAAACGCTGAATCATTCCTGCAACTTCTTTGATATTTTCAATCCTATTGTGTACAAAAAAGATTTGTCCTCCTCTTTGAATCTCATAACTTATGGCATCTCTAATAATTTCTTCGCTAAAGCGAATAACATTACTTTCAATAGGATAACGATTTGGTGGAGCTGTATTTATTACCGATAAATCTCTCGCAGCCATTAAACTAAACTGAAGCGTTCTTGGTATTGGAGTTGCAGTTAAGGTTAAAACATCTACATTTTCTTTAATAGTTTTTAATTTTTCCTTTACTGCGACACCAAATTTTTGTTCTTCGTCAACAATTAATAATCCCATATCTTTAAATTTCACTTTATTGTTAGCCAGTTGATGCGTACCAATTAAAATATCAATATGACCTTTTTCTAAACCTTCAATAGTTTCACGTTTTTGTTTGGCAGTTCTAAATCGGTTAATATAATTTACAGTTATTGGAAAGTCTTTCAATCGTTCACTAAAGGTTCTAAAATGCTGAAACGCTAAAATGGTTGTTGGTACTAATACTGCAACTTGTTTTCCGTTATCAACTGCTTTAAATGCTGCACGAATAGCCACTTCAGTTTTACCAAAACCAACATCGCCACAAATCAATCTGTCCATTGGTCGTTCATTTTCCATATCTGCTTTAATATCTGCAGTTGCAGTAATTTGATCTGGAGTGTCTTCATAAATAAAAGAGGCTTCCAACTCGTGTTGCATATAACTATCTGGAAGATATTGATAGCCTTTTCTCATTTTACGTTTGGCATAAAGATTAATGAGATTAAAAGCAATTTCTTTAACTCTCGATTTTGTTTTCTGTTTAAGGTTTTTCCATGCTTTACTGCCAAGTTTATAAATTTTTGGAGCTTTGCCATCTTTACCATTAAATTTTGTGATTTTATACAATGAATGAATACTTAAATAAAGTATATCTCGCTCTCCATATACCAGTTTTATAGCTTCTTGCTTTTTGCCATTTACATCAATTTTTTGCAAACCACCAAATTTACCAATGCCATGATCTATATGAGTTACATAATCGCCAACATCTAAATTTGTTAATTCTTTTAGTGTTATGGCTTGTTTTTTTGCGTAGCCATTTTTAAGATGAAATTTATGGTAGCGCTCAAAAATTTGATGGTCTGTATAACAAACGATTTTATTGTCGTTATCTATAAACCCTTGATATAATGATAAGACAATGGTTTTATAATGGACTTCCTGTTCCTGATCTTCGAAAATATCATGAAATCGTTTGGCTTGTTGTTCGCTTACACAGGCAATATAGTTGGTGTAGCCTTTGTTATGATTTGTGTTAAGATTATTAATTAGCACATCAAATTGTTTATTAAATGAAGGTTGTGGTGCTGTATTGAATTGAATTATTGTGTCATTCTGAACAATGTTACCTTGAGCGCAGTCGAAAGGCTGTTTCAGAATCTCATTATAAGACGTCTCGACTGCGCTCGACATGACAGTGGAACTTTGATTGCTGAGCGTAGTCGAAGTACCAAACTCAATCAAATTAAAACTTGACAACTCTTTTTTAATTACTTCTGAATTACAAAATAGCTCTTTTGGCGAACTGTGTTTTATGTCTTTAGAAAGTGTTTTAAAAGCATCTTCAGCCTTACTGAAAAAATCGTCGATTCTTGAAAATAAAAAGTCTGTGTTTTTTATAAAAATAATTGTTTTTGATGCAATGTATTTTAAGAAGCTTTGTCGTTTTTCGTCTAAAAACTTATTCTCAATATTCGGAATAATGCTTATTTTTTTGATTTGCTCTATTGAGAGTTGTGTTTCTACATCAAAGGTTCTTAAGCTATCTATTTCGTCTCCAAAAAACTCAATGCGGTAAGGTTCATTATGAGAAAATGAAAACACATCAACAATACCACCTCGAACTGAAAACTCTCCAGGTTCAGTTACAAAGTCAACACGTTTAAATTGATATTCGAATAAGACCTCGTTAATAAAATCGATAGATAAATTATCATTAACTGCTATTTGTAATGTATTGCGTTCTAATTCTTTTCGGGTTACTACTTTTTCGAAAAGCGCATCAGGATATGTTACAATAATAGAAGGTTTTTTTTGGGAGTTTATTCGATTTAAAACTTCTGCACGTAATAAAATATTAGCATTGTCTGTTTCTTCTATTTGGTAAGGTCGTCTATAACTTCCTGGGTAAAACAATATATCTTTTTCAATAAGAAGTTTCTCAAGATCATTAAGATAAAATGCAGCTTCTTCTTTATCGTTAAAAATCAATAAAAAAGGCTTTTCAGCTTGTTTAAAAACATTAGAAACAACAAAAGAAAGTGACGAACCAACAAGTCCTTTTATATGTGTTTTACTTTGAGACAAGGCAATAGCAACTTGCAGTTTTTGCGTTTGCAAAGACTGTGCATAGGTTTGCGAGAGAAGTATTTTACTCACCTAAAATAATTTGTTCATCTTGGCTTGAGCTTTGATGTTTAAAGATGCAAATATATAATAATAGTTGATTAGAATTTTAAATATTATGTTTTTAAAAACCTTAATTAGTATTATCTTTGTAACATAAAAACAAAAATAATTTATGTCAATTTTAGATTTATTTACTAGTGGGTTTAGAAAACGAAATGAAGATCATTTTGCGTCAATTGTTAGAGTAGCCATGGATGATGGTGTAATTTCGGAAGAAGAAAAAGGGTTTTTAGATCGGTTAGCAAAAAATTTAGATATTTCGGATGCTAATTATAAAAAGATATTAAAAGATTTTAAATCACATCCTATTAATCCTCCACTATCTTACGACAGTCGTTTAGAACGATTATATGATTTATCTCAAATGGTTTATGTAGATCATATTAAAGGAGATAACGAAGAGATTTTATTGCGAAAAATTGCTATAGGTCTTGGTTTTTCTCCAAAAAATATAACGTATGTAGTAGATAAAGCCTTGTCTTTAGTTAATGATAATGTAGATTTAGATACTTTTATTTATGAGATAAAAAATACGAATAGATGATTTTAAGCACTTGAAGTAAGTTAAAGTTATAAGTGCCTAAAATTTTTGATATTATTAAAACTTAACTTTAAATACTTTAACCTTTAGGCACTAAACAGTTACTTTTTGCATAAACTCTTCAGCTTTTTCAACCATCCTTTTGCTTCCACAAATAAAAGGGACACGTTGATGTAATTCTGTAGGTTGAATATCTAAAATTCTACCAAAGCCATCACTTGCTTTTCCGTTGGCCTGTTCAGCAATAAAAGCCATTGGATTACATTCATATAGTAAACGTAACTTTCCATCAGGATTTTTAGACGTATTTGGATATATATATATGCCGCCTTTAATCATATTTCTATGAAAGTCAGACACTAAAGACCCAATATATCTTGACGTATATGGTCTATTCCCTTCTTCCATCTGGCAGTATTTTATATAATCTTTGATACCTTGCGGAAAATGAATATAGTTGCCTTCGTTTACAGAGTATATGTAACCTTCTTCAGGAAATTTCATATTCGGATGTGACAAGTAAAAAGTTCCTATAGCTGGATTTAATGTAAAGCCATTAACTCCAACTCCAGTTGTATAAACCAGCATTGTAGAAGTTCCATAAATAATATAACCTGCAGCAACTTGCTGATTTCCTTTTTGTAGAAAATCATTTATAGTTACTGGAGTTCCAATTGGTGTTACTCGCCTATATACCGAAAAAATTGTTCCTACAGATACATTAACATCTATATTAGAAGAACCGTCCAAAGGGTCTATTAAAACAACATATTTGTTTTGGTTGTTTTCGTCTTGGCTGTTAATAGAAATAAAATCGTCTTCCTCCTCACTGGCAATTCCACAAACAATATTTCTTTTAGTAAGTGTTTGTATAAATTTTTCGTTGGCATAAACATCTAACTTTTGCTGTTCTTCTCCTTGTATATTAGTATCTCCAAAAGTGCCAATTATATCAACTAATCCAGCTTTATTAACTTCATGATTTACAACTTTAGCAGCTAACCTTATGGAGTTAATTAATCTTGATAGTTCACCAGAAGTGTATTTAAACGACGTTTGATTCTCTATAATAAATTCACCCAGAGTTTGGTTTTTTTGAAACATTTTAAATTGTGTGATTATTTATCGCAAATATCGTATTTTTTAATCAACTACATCGTTTTCGTAAAATAAAAATAGCCCATAATAATCAACTTTAAACTATCTTTGAGCTTATTTTTAGAACTATGGATTTCACAATTAGAGCAGCAACTAAAAAAGACGCATCACAAATACTATATTTAATAAAAGAATTAGCACTTTTTGAAAAAGAAGCCAATGCCGTTGAAATAAGCGTAAGCGATCTGAAAAAAGATGGTTTTGGTAAACATCCTTCATTTAAATGCTTTGTTGGCGAAATTAATAATAGTATTGAAGGAATTGCTTTAGTTTATAAACGCTACTCTACCTGGAAAGGAATTGTTTTACATTTAGAAGATTTGGTAGTGAATCCTAAAATGAGAGGATTTGGTCTGGGAACAGCTTTATTAGATGAAGTGGTTAAATATGGTCGCCATTTAGGTGTAAAACGTATAAGTTGGGAGGTATTAGATTGGAATGAACAAGCCATAACATTTTATGAAAACAAAGGTGGAAAAGTGTTAAGAGATTGGGGTGTTATTCAACTCGATGAACAAGGAATAAAAAACTATTTAACAAAAATTAACTAATGCAAATATTTAAGTTTGGAGGTGCATCGGTAAAAGATGCTGAAGGTGTGAAAAACCTGATTAAAGTTTTAGAAACCGTTGGTTATGATAATACATTAGTTGTAGTCTCTGCAATGGGAAAAACAACCAATGCTTTAGAAAAAGTAATCGACAACTATTTTAATAATAAAAAAGAACTGCAAAGCTCTATTCAAGAAGTAAAAAAATTCCATAACGAAATTTTATTAGACCTTTTTAATTCCAATAGCCTTGAACAGCATCCAGTTTTTGACAAAATTTCAGCGTTTTTTAATGAATTAATCATTTTATTTGATAGAAATAAATCGCCAGATTACAACTTTGTTTATGACCAAGTGGTTGGTTTTGGAGAGTTAGTTTCAACTACAATAATTAGTGAATACCTATATCTTGTTGGAATTAAAAATAAATGGTTCGATGTACGATGCCTTATTAAAACAGATAATTATTACAGAAATGCAAAAGTAAATTGGGATAAAACGCAAACCCTTATTTCAAAAAAGGTAAAGAAAAATGTTCTTAATATAACACAAGGCTTTATAAGTAGCGATGCTAATAATTTTACAACAACACTCGGAAGAGAAGGTAGTGATTATACAGCAGCAATTTTTGCATATTGTTTAAATGCTGAATCAGTTACAATTTGGAAAGATGTTCTAGGTGTACTAAACGCTGATCCAAGATTTTTTGAAAACACACAATTAATTAATGAAATTTCTTATCGTGAAACTATTGAATTAGCTTTTTATGGTGCTTCAATTATTCACCCAAAAACTTTACAACCTTTGCAACGTAAAGAAATTCCTTTGTTTGTAAAATCATTTTTAAATCCTAAAAACGCTGGAACTTGTGTAGGTAAAGGTATTAGTTTAGAGCCTAAAACACCTTGTTTTATAGTTAAGAAAAATCAAGTATTAATCTCTTTATCGTCTTTAGATTTTTCTTTTATTGTTGAAGAAAATATTAGTGAAATCTTCAATTTATTACATTTATATAAAATGAAGGTTGATATGATGCAAAATTCTGCAATTAGTTTTTCGGTTTGTGTTGATAATAACTATAACAATTTAGAAAAATTACTCTTACATTTAAAAGCCAAATTTAAAGTAACTCATCACGAAAATGTTTCGCTTTATACCATTCGCCATTACGATCAAAAATCAATTCAGAATTTAGAAAAAAATAAAACCGTTTTATTAAAACAATTGTATCAAGAAACCGTTCAAATAGTTACCAAATAGTCTTTACGTTTTGTTATTAAGTATATTAGTATTTCACTCAAAAATAGTATATGGCATTAGTTAACGCAAAAGAAGTCTCAAAAGCTATAAAGGC
>CAYRVY010000034.1:5648-11419 GCA_964427695.1 uncultured Flavobacteriaceae bacterium | reverse complement strand
TATGGTTCTATTGGAGCGCTTTTAATATTGCTATTATATATTTGGTTAAACTCTAATATTTTATTGTTAGGGTTTGAACTAAATGCCTCTTTAAATCGTTTAAAAAAGAAAGCTAAATTGTAATGAAAAGATTTGTGCTTCTTTTATTGGTGTTTATTATATCATTTTCGATGTCTTCACAGAGCATAATTGGAAAATGGAAAACGATTGATGGAATTACTGGTGAAGAGAAATCTATTGTTGAAATTTATAAAGAAAACGGAAAAATATTTGGAAAAATCATTGATATACTTAATCCAAAAGATAAAGACGCACTTTGCGAGAAGTGTAAAGATGAAGACTACAACAAACCAATTATGGGATTAATACTCATAAAGAACATGCAAAAAAATGGCAAATATTATAGAAAAGGAACCATTTTTGATCCAGAAAACGGAAAAAAATTCAGATGCAGATTAATGTTAACAGACGATCCTGATGTCCTGCAAGTGAGAGGTTATATAGCTTTCTTATTTGCATCGCAATATTGGGAACGTGTTAAATAGTTTTGTTGCTTGTTCTTTTAATTTAGAGCTTCTGCCATCCAATAACTCCTAATACTAATTTGTCAACAGCTTTACAAATGCTTCTTTTCGTCGTGTAGAAACATCTATTGTTATATTGTTAGACATTGTAACAGAGCCTCCTTTTCCTTTGTTATATTTCTTAACATGACTTATATTAATTAAATGCGAATTATGAATTCTGTAAAAATTATTTTCACTCAATAAGTCATCATAAAATTTTAAGGGCTTAGAAACCAATATTTCACTGTTTCTTGTGTAAATATAGGTGTAACTAGTATCTGCTTTACAAAAAATAATGGTATCAATTTCAATAATCTCAAAACCATTTAATGTAGGTATTGCTATGGTTTTTTTCTTTTCTCCTCTTTGAAGATTGTTCAGCAAACTCATTATCTGTATATCTAAACCTGAATAATTTATATTTAGCTTCAAACGTGTTGCACAATTTTTAAAATCATTAGCATCTATTGGTTTTAATAAATAGTCTAAAGCACTATATTTAAAAGCTTTAATGGCGTATTTATCAAAGGCTGTAATAAATATTATTTTAAAATTTATTGCATCTAATTGTTCTAAATAATCAAACCCTGTTTTATCGTGTAAAATTATATCCAAAAACACCAATTCTGGTTGTAGGTTCTTTGTAGCAACTAGTGCTTCTTCAACTGTTTGGCATATTGCCACGACATTAAAAGTGTTTTTATAAGACTTAATATGACGCAATAAAGAATCAATACAATGTTGTTCGTCGTCTATAATAATTGTTTTTAACATATCCTAAAATGCTAATTCTAATGGTAGTGACACTTCTACACGTACGCCTTTATCTTTATCAATTACTGTAACAGCTCCTTTAGCTTTTTTTAGTTTGTTTATAATTTCAATACGGCTTTTAGTGATTTTCATACCAAGCGATTGTTTGTTTTTTATTGATTTTGCTCCTTTAGACTTTTGTCTTCCAACACCATTATCATCTACAGCACAAATAATCATATCCTTATCTTTTTTAAACTCTATAAGAATATGTCCTTTTCCTTCCTGTAATGCTAAACCATGTATAATGCTATTTTCAATGAAGGGTTGTAGTATTAATGGTGGTACTAATGTGTTTTGAGCATCTATATCTTCATCAATTTCAATGTTATAAGTAAAGCTGTTATTGAAGCGTTTGTTTTCAATATCTAAATAGGTTTTTAAAAGTGAAAGGTCATCTGCTAAAAGCACTTCTTTTTTTTCAGAATTTTCTAAAGTATGTCGTATCAATTTTGAAAACTTAATAAGATAATCGTTAGCTGTTTGCGTATCATTTTTTAATATATAATCGCCAATGGAGTTAAGCGAATTGAAAATAAAATGAGGATTCATTTGAGCACGTAAAGCTTTTAGTTCGGTGTCTGCAACCTTAGTTTTAAACTCGGCTTCTTTTGTTTGTGTTATGGCGCCTTGTTTTCGTCTATACAGTATAAATCCAATAATAGATGCTAATACAAAACCACTGCCTCCAAGTATAGATGAGTTTTTAATAAATTTTTGACGGGATATTTCGGTCACTGCTACAGCTTGTTCTTTTTCATGTGATGCTTTTAAAATAACCTCCTTTTTTTCGTATTCGTATTTGGCTTCTAATTTGGCAATATCTTCCTTTTTTTCAATTATGTTAAAGCTGTCTTTCAAAACTATCCATTGGTTTTTTGATTCATACGCCTTTTTATAATTACCAATTTTAAAATTGACTAATGAAATATATTCTAATGCACTAATTTGTAGATTTATACTACCTGATTTTTTTGCGTTTAGTAAGGCTTCCTTGAAGTTTCTAAGAGCTATTGTTTTTAATCTGTATTGTTGTGATATATCCTTATCAGACATAGATAAATAGCACAAACCAATATGTTTATTTACTATAGATAAGTTGTGATTATTTTTAAGCTCTTTATAGATAACTTTTGTTTGGGTTAGATGCTCTAATGCTATTTTATTTTCTGAAAGATAGGTATATACAATTCCAATATTGGTTAATGCATTTGCTATACCTCGTTTGTTACCAATCTTTTTCATAATATCAAGAGCTTCAGTATAAGAATCTATGGCAAGTTTAGATTTTTCTAAATTGTCATAAATATTACCAATATTAGTTAAAGAATTAGCTATTCCTAATTGATAATTGGCACTTTTATAAGCCTCTAATGCTTTCATTTGATAATATAATGCAAGCTCCAGTTTTTTTAATCTATTATATAAAAGCCCTATATTTGAATTATTCCCAGCACAGTCTAAACTATTAGTAGTTCCCATATTTTCATAAATCTTTAAAGCTTCTAAATAGTTAGATAAAGCTTCTGGATATTTAGTTAAATACATATAATTAACTCCCATTCTACTTAGCATTCTTGCCATTAAAAGGCTATCATTTTCTTTTTTAAAAATTTTATAAGCTTGTAAATTGTAAGAGTTTGCAAGTTTATAATTTGATTGCTCAAAATATATTATACTCTTATTATATATAGTTTTAGCTATTCCAATTTGATTGTTTTCCCCGTTATAAATTTTTAGAGCCTTGTCATACATTATAATTGCTAACGAATCTTGTCCATAAGTCTTGTAATTGAGCCCTTTGTTTTTATAAGCAGTTGCAAGTTTGCTCTTAAAGTGTAATTGTTTGGCCAATATGATGGCTTCGTCTGTGACTTGTAGTCCTTTGTGTGGCTGTATTTTAGAGTAATGGTAACCTAATTCATTCAAAACCTCTAACCGTTCAGTATTTGGTTTAGAGTTTTGTTCTAATAGTTGTGTTAAAGAATCTATTATTTGTTGTTGAGAGAAACTTAATGAAGAAAATAAAAGTATAGAAAACATAAAAAATGCTTCATAGTGACATCAAATAAGATAAATAGCGTCATACAAGTTAGGAAATTATTTACAATAAACGATTAAAATGTAGCAGAAATAAAGTAAACCTCAACAGATATAAGTTCTTTATAGTCTTTAGATATAGCTTCTTGTATATTTATTGGTGCTGTTAATTTATTATTCTTTTAAAATGAAATTCAAACAAAGAGGTATACTTTTTCTAGTCCTTTATTCTTGTCAAATTACATTTTCGCAAAGCAACGTTTTAGACGTTATTTATAAGCGAAGTTCCTTATACACACTTATGCTTAATGATGAAAGTAGGGAACATAGTAATAGCATTAGAAATTCTTTTGAAAATACACCCTTATCAGAAAAATTTAATAATCATATTATTGATGCTCGAATTATTGTTAAGACAGATTTAATATATGTTTCCCAAACGCCAAAAAGAAATAAACAAATAAGAGGCATATTCTCTCAGATTCCTAAAATTCCTAAGATTCCTAAGATTCCAGTAAATATTTCAAACTCAAATAAGAAATCTAAACACGCCCAACAAATAGCAATTCTCAATCATTTAAATACAAATAATTTTGCCAAGTCAATGGTAGCAAAATGGTTTAATAGGAGTAAAAAAGGAGGCTTTAATATGAATTTAATTGCAGAAAGGGGCTCTTATAATGCAACCGATTTAGACATAAAGATAGCAAAGCAAACTGTTAGAGGACTTGCCATGTTAGCTGATGCTGGAGAAGCCTTAATCAATAACACTTTTGTTATTGTAAACGATTTTAAGTACACTAATAAAGAAGATGTTGCAGAAGAAATAAACGTATATATTGATGAAATTCCTATAAGATTTCCAATAAACAGAAATAGAGATGAATCAACAAATAATACTAAAGAGCTAGTCGAGTTTTTTGGAAAAGGGTATGTTGTAAAAACTATATCCTATTTATATAAATTGGTTTGGAATGAAGAAATAGCGGCAATTTTCTACTATGATTTCTGGACAGAGGACGCTTCATTAAATTTAAAAAGAAAAAAGGCCTTTGATACTAGTAAGATATTTAAACTTGAATTAGTTGGTACACAAACGGCTTGGGCAGATGTGCAAAGTACAATTCTAACTACAAAAACAAACCAAGAATTAATAGCAAGAGCAACAGTAAGAGCTGCAGATAATGTTATTGCCAAATTGCAAAGAAAATACGAAGTATTCAGGACAAAAACGCCATTGTTAAGCGGTGATCCTTTATCAGCAAAAATAGGATTTAAAGAGGGTCTTGAAAAGGGTGATAGATACGAAGTGTTGGAACAATTTATCAATAATGTTGGCATTACTAAATATAAACGCATTGGCGTTATTAAAGTTGATAAAGACCACATTTGGGATAATCGCTATATGGCAGAAGAAGAAAATCCTTCAACCATAGAATTTACCAAATTTAGTGGGTCAAAAAACAAGTATTATTCTGGTATGCTTATCAGACAAATAAATTAACTCTTTTTAATAACAAGAATATAAAACTAAAAAACAGTTTACTATTAATCATTATGCTATGTGTTGGTATAAACGCCAATGCACAATGGAAAAAGAATAAAGCCAACGAAGATACCAAAATATGGCGTTACGATTTAGAATGTGAGGGTATTGCAAAACAAGGTTCTAAACTTGTAAAAGTATGGTCGTATTCTAAAAACCCCAAACATGCGATTTCTAGTGCTATGAAAAACGCAGTTCACGGCATTATATTTAAAGGATATGCTGACGGAAGTCAAGGCTGTACACCTTTTAGCCCATTTGTAGAATCAATAGAAACAGAAACGAAGTTTAAAGATTTTTTTGACAAGTTTTTTCTGGATGGTGGCGAATACTTAAAATATGTATCGGCTGCAACCGATGGGAGTATTGCTGCTGGAGATCGCTTAAAGATAAGCCGTAGAGAATATAAAATTGGAGTTGTTGTAAACATACAATCTGATATGCTAAGAAAAAGACTTGAAAAAGAAGGCATTATAAGAAGCTTAACCTCTGGGTTTTAATTAATAAAAAATATCAAAGATGAAAAAACAATATCAATTACTTATTTCTGTATGCTTTATCTTATTAAGCAGTATAGTATTTAGTCAAGCTAAGAAACCAACACTTATGGTTGTGCCCAGTGATGTTTGGTGTATTAAGAACGGATATGTAATAAACTTCGACGATCAAGGAACAATAGTTCAAATTCCTGATTACAAAAAGGCCTATCAAAATAATCCAGATGTATTATTAGTAATCAGTCAAATAAATGGGATGATGGCAGATAGAGGTTTTCCACTTAAAAATATGGAATCAGCCATAAAAAC
>CAYRVY010000034.1:0-5548 GCA_964427695.1 uncultured Flavobacteriaceae bacterium | reverse complement strand
TAGAAAATGGTCGGGAAATTATTGTTCGTATTCAAAAATGGGATGATTGGGATGGTGATCTGGAAACAGAGTTCGATGGTGAAGAATTGGGGTTTATCATAGAAGATTGGTTGGCAGAGCATACAGTTAAAGGTCGATTTAGCACTACAGATATGACCGAAAATATGGCACTTTTCGAGCAAGTACGTATTCCGCTTTATAATGATAAAGGAAGAGCAATCGATGCCAGACGGTATGTAAGAGACCTTAGTAAATTCTTAAATAGTCCACCATATAATATACCAAATAAATTGGTAATGAAAGGTTTAGGAAGAGCAACTATAATATTAGGAAGTAAATAAAATAGAAACAGATGAAAAAATCAATATACCTATTGATGCTTTTTAGCTCAATATCATTAATTGCCCAGAAAGACCTAAATAATGATGGAATTAATCTTGGGGTTTATATTCCTGAACAGATAGAAACAATTCCTACGTACGCCAGGAATATGTTGCTAAATAAGTTAAACCAGATTATTACTAACAACGGAATTAGTGATAATGGCTATAATTCCAGGTTTATTATTACGCCTAATATTACTGTATTAAGTAAGAATGTTACTGCCACAGCACCTCCAAAAGTTGCATTGAATTTGGAAGTTACATTTTATATTGGCGATGGTATTGCTGGTGAATTGTTTTCAAGTGAAACGGTTCAAATTAAAGGTGTAGGCACAAATGAAACTAAAGCTTATATGGCTGCTTTAAGGCAAATAAAACCTAAAAATACCTTAATTAAAAACTTAATTGTCAAGGGTAAAAAACGTATTATAGAATACTACAATAACAATTGCGACCTTATTATTAAACAAGCAAACACTTTGGCTTCACAAAATAAATATGAAGAAGCCTTAGCAGCTATGGTAAGCGTTCCTGAAGTAAGCACTTGTTTTAATAAGATAGAGTCCAAAATAAATACACTTTATATAAAAGCTATTAACACGAGTTGTTCTCGCAAGTTAAATGAAGCCAAGAGCATTTGGGCTGCCAATCAAAATCTTGATGCCGCTAATAAAGCCGGAGCCATATTAGCAACAATAGAGCCAGAAGCAACTTGTTTTGAAGAGGTAAAAGCTTTGTACGCCAATATTGCTGAACGCATTCGTACTAAAGAACTTTTGGATAGAGATTGGGAATATAAATTAAGAGTTCTGGACCTTAAAAAAACGGCTATAAAGGCGGCTAGAGATGTAGGAGTTGCCTATGCTAGATATCACCGCCATTATGTTGTTTATAAAGTTAAACGTTGGTATTATTATTAATAATTATTCCAATAGTAAAATTAGATATGCTATTAATCATTTAAAACTAAAAACAATGAAAACAATACTATTTTTATTTATTGCTCTAATGTTAGCCTTTATTTTGTAATTCACAAAACATTATTACCGTCGATAACTCTGTTGGTAATGCACAATTCAGCAATTTGCAAAATGCAATTTCAGCTGCTAGAGATGTTGGAATTGTTTATGGTAAAATCCAACCTCAAAACGTCACATACAATGTAAGAGGCTGGTATTATTAAAGTTAGTCTCTAAAAAGCTATTAATCTATAACGCAATATTATTATGAAAAAATTAGTACTCTTTTTATGTTTTGCTCTACTAATATCAACTGTAAATTTTGCACAAGTTCCACAAATTGAACGTGATGCTTTGATTGATTTTTATAATGTTACAGATGGTGCAAATTGGAATGACAATACCAACTGGAATACTGCAAACCCTGTTTCGTCTTGGTTTGGAGTTACTACACAAATTATTAATTCAGTTGAGCATGTTACAGGTATAAGCCTAGGCGATAATAATTTGCAACCAAACATTCCTTCATCAATTGGTAACTTAACAGAGCTTGTAGAGTTTTTTGTTGTGAATACCGCTCGTTTATTTGGCTCTGCTAATTCAATTCCGGTTGAAATGGGAACCCTCTCTAAATTACAAACTTTTTGGATTGAACATTGGAATTTGCAAGGATTGATACCTTCTTCATTTGGTAACTTAAACGCCCTAACAACTTTAATTATCAGTAATACAAATATGGATGGAGTAATTCCAAGTTCACTAAACACCCTTCCTGTTTTAGAATCCTTTTCAATAAATGATAATAACTTTAGTGGCACTATTCCAGATTTCACTTCTTCTCCAATAAATCTTTTCAGAATACAAAATAATAACTTTCAGTTTGGAGATTTTGAAAATGAATTTGCTATATACCTGGCTAATATTGCAACATTTACGTATTCGCCTCAAAAAGCACTAACAGTATCTCCAAATAATTTTCTTGTAGCTGTTGGTGATAGTTTAACATTAAATTCTGCTCCAATTTCTGGATCAGCCAACCTATATCAATGGGTTTTAAATGGTAGCCCAGTTGCAGGAGGAACCTCGGTTAATTTAGATTTAATAAATATTCAAAACACCGAATTTGGTACATATAATTGTTTTGTAACTAATACAATAGTTTCCGGTTTATCTATCTTATCAGCTACAATTCAAGTATCTCAAGACCCTTTAACACACCCTGATTATCCTGCTTTATTAGCCTTATACAATGCAACCAATGGAGCCAACTGGAAAGACAATACCAATTGGCTGGATATAAACCAACCTTTATCAACATGGATTGGTATTACAGAAGAAAATGGACGTGTTACTGGTATAAATTTAGGATCTTATAATAACGTAATTGGTACGCTTCCACCAGAAATTACAACACTTACAGAATTAAAAACTTTTTGGATACAAGGTGCTAATCTAACTGGGGAAATACCAAGTAATATTGGTGATTTAGCCAATTTAACAGAATTCGTACTAAATTATACTACCGGGCTTACAGGTAATATTCCAACATCATTGCTTAATGCTCCAAACCTAATTTTTCTTGTTGTAAGCGATAACGAGCTTGAAGGTACAATACCTGATTTTTCAAGTTTTAATCTTGTATTCTTTTTTATACATAATAATAAGTTTCAGTTTGGAGATTTTGAAAATGAATTTACCGCTTATCAATCTACCGCTGGCGCAAACTTCAGATACAAACCGCAGAAAAGGACAAGTATAGATCAATCACAAATTGTTAGTATTGGCGATAATGTATTTTTTGATGCCATTGTATCTGGAAACAACAATATCTATCAATGGTATCATAATAATGTACTTTTGGCTGGAGAAGTAAGTAGTACGCTAACACTTAATAATATTCAAACATCGCAATTTGGCATTTATAGATGTGATATTACTAGCTCTATAGTTACAGGCTTAACATTACAAACAGGAAATTTTAATATAGGAGGGAATCCAGAAACCAATCCAGATTATCCTGCTTTGGTAGCATTTTATAACGCTACTAATGGAGACAATTGGAAAAACAACACCAATTGGTTAGATATAAACCAGCCTTTAGCTTCTTGGTTTGGCATTACAGAAACTAATGGAAGGGTTACTGATATAAATCTAAACCGAAATTTTTTAAACGGGTCACTACCACCCGAAATTGGAGATTTGAGCGAATTGAAAACATTTAACATAATTAATGCTCTACAAAGAGAATTACCTTCTGAGTTCTTCAACTTAACAAAACTCGAAAATTTAAACTTAAGTGCAAGTGGCATTGGCTTCGCATCATCAAATTCATTAACCCAAATAGGAAATCTTGTAAATTTAATAAATTTAGATTTAGGATTCAACGGTTTTTCAGGGAACATACCTACAGAAATTAGTAATTTAATAAACCTCCAAACCCTCATTTTACATCACAATCGTTTTGAAGGAACCATCCCATCATCATTTACAGCTTTAACCAATTTGCAGTCTTTAATATTGTCAAATAATAATTTATCTGGAGCAATACCAGACCTATCAAGTATAAGTACTTTGTCTAATTTTGATATCCAAAAAAATAATCTCGTTTTTCCTGATTTAGAACCTAATTTTAGTGCATTAACTACTTTACCATCGTTTGTCTATTCACCACAAAAAAAAGTAGGAGATGTGCATGGCCTTGCTGGTAATGTTGGAGATACTATTACCTTAGAGACTGTTCCTGGTTTAGGAACGGGTTTAACAATCGATTGGTATCGAATAGATGAATTAGGGAATTTTACTTTTATAAGTTCGGGGCTAACTCTGGACGTTACTATTAATACTGCAAGTGATTATGGCGATTATGCTTATTTTGCTAGCAGCACTATTGTAACTGGGCTAATACTTGAAAGCAATAAAATAATACTTGGTCCAAATCCAGCAACACATCCAGATTACAACGATTTAATAGCATTATACAATGCCACAAATGGCGATAACTGGACAAAACCTTGGGATATTACTGCACCAATTCATTATTGGAACATCCCTCCATCCTTCCGCCCAGCAAAATTAACCTTTGATCCTGTTACAGATAGAGTTGATATAATAGACTTGTCACGTAATAACCTAACAGGAACATTGCCTCTAGAAGTAGGAAATATGACAAGCCTGACTAGGTTTCAAGTTTTTGCTAATGACCTTACAGGAGAAGTACCTTCAGAAATATGGAATCTTGTAAACTTAAAGTATTTATGGTTAGGTGCACAAAGTTCTAGACAGTTATTATTACCAGGTGGAATTCCGCCCGAAATAAGTAATATGACTAATTTATTTTGGCTAAATTTAACTTGGATACCATTAACACTGCCTTTGCAACCCGAATTATTTAACCTCCCAAATTTAGAACGACTAAGAATGGTTAATTGTGGCTTAACAGGAGTACTTCCTGTAGGTTTAGGAACTATTGATAACGTTCTTTTAGGTGATAATAATTTTGAAGGTGCTATTCCAGCAGATATTTTAAATTCAACAGGGAATTCTCGTTTATCTTTAAGAAATAATTTCTTCGACTTTAGTGACCTGGAACCTTTAGTGTTAGCTGATAATTATACTACTTTATTCTATACACCACAACGCACAAAAGATGTTGCTCAAACTGTAAATGAAACACCAGGCAATGATATAGTTTTAAGTGTGGATGATACTGATATATCAAGAGCCGCCAAAACTAAAGCTGTAAATAATGAATACCAGTGGTTTAAAGATAATGTTGCTATAGCTGGAGCCAATGCCAGCACTTATACTATTTTTAATGCGCAACCTACTGATTCTGGTGTGTATTTTTGCGAAATTACAAATCCATTATTACCTGGACTTGTTATTACACGTGCTGATATTACAGTAAATGTTGGTACTTTAGGTATTGAAGAAGATGAATTAAATACACTAAAGATTTATCCAAATCCTACAAAGGATTTTCTAACTATTATTTTTAATAATATAGAAAATAATGGCAGCTTACGCATATACGATATTAGAGGACGTTTGGTTTTAGAACAAAAACTAAAATCTGACAGTTCTATACTCGACATGACACAATTCCAAAACGGTATGTATATACTAAACATAAAAACTGATAATAGAAATGTCACTAAAAAAATCATTAAACAATAAGAAAATTAGATATTAATCCATAAAACACAA
>CAYRVY010000033.1:0-12019 GCA_964427695.1 uncultured Flavobacteriaceae bacterium | reverse complement strand
TTTTTTAATAGCTATTAATTTATAACGATTATACAGCTAAAACAATTGAATTATTATTTCTTAATAAATTCTTTGCCCAGTTTCTTTATCGAAAAAGTAAGCTTTATTTAAGTTTAAAAACAATTCGAAATTTGAATTAAGCACAACTTCAACTTCATATCTAAACGTTGCTATTATTTCCATATCTTCATATTCAATGTAGATATGCTTTTGATTCCCTAAAAGTTCTATAGCAATTACTTCACCATTCAAAATTGTATAGTTTTCTAAATCTCCTTTTTCCGAATGTAAATTCACTGATCTGATTCCTAAACAAATATTTTTTCCAACGTTTTCTTTTAAATTATTTAATTCAAGCTTTGACAAATCAAAAGTATTACCGCTTTTATCTTTGAAAATAATTTTATTATCTTGAATTTCTATTTTTCCATCAATAAAATTCATTTGTGGTGAACCGATAAATTCTGCTACAAATTTATTTTTAGGATTATTAAACAAATCTATTGGAGCTGCTATTTGCATAATTTCACCATCTTTCATTACAATTATACGCTCACCTAATGTCATAGCTTCTACTTGATCGTGTGTTACATAAATCATTGTTGTATCTAATTTCTTATGTAATTTAGCCAATTCAATTCGCATTTTACCACGTAATGTTGCATCTAAATTGCTTAACGGTTCATCAAATAAAAATACTTCTGGCCGTCTTACTATGGCTCTTCCTATAGCTATTCTTTGCCGTTGCCCTCCAGACATTTTACTGGGTTTTCTGTCTAAAAGAGGTTCTACATTTAATATTTTTGCAGCAGCCATTACTCTTTCCTTTATTTCTTCTTTTGGGACTTTTTTAATTTTTAATCCAAAAGCCATGTTTTCATAAGAATTCATATGAGGGTATAACGCATAATTCTGAAAAACCATAGCAATTCCTCTCTCACTTGCAGCAACATCATTTACTTTAACATCTTTAATATGAAGATCTCCTTCCGTAATTTCTTCTAGTCCGGCAATCATTCTTAAAACAGTAGATTTCCCACAGCCTGATGGTCCTACCAGTACCACAAATTCTTTGTCTTTTACGGTAAAACTTATTCCTTTCACTACTTCTGCTCCACCTTTATATGTTTTTCTGATGTTTGAAAGTCTTACTTCTCCCATTATCTTATATATTTTTAGCTATTCTATAAAATTATTTCTTTAATTTAATGGATATAATGGTCTTCCTGATTCTGGGTCTTGAGGATATTTTTTACATAATTCAGCTAAAATATCTTCGTGTGTAATTGCTACATTCATAACTGTATCATTTCCTCCATAATAGATATAAATGTCTCCATTGTCTTTTCTAATTGCACCACAACAAAAAACAACATTTGGCACATGTATATAACTATTATCTGTTAGGTTACAATCTGCCTTTGTAGGAAACAGTATTGGAATATTAGATACTTTCACCTTTTTTGGCGACTGTAAATCATGTAAAGCAACACCTAAGACATAAGGATGCCCATCCATTGTACTGCGTACACCATGAAAAATATTTATCCAGCCATATTTGGTTTTTATTGGAGTTGCGCCTGGACCAATTTTATCTGAAAAACTACTTGGACCATCATTTTGCAGAAAGATTGGTTTCTCACTGATATTCCAATTTCCTTTTTCTATAGAGTTCGTTTCGCCAATTCTTATTTGCTTATAAATTCCATTTGTATGTGCCTGTGTATTACCATTAGGTCTAAACAAACCATAATATTTATCATTTATTTTTTCTGGAAAAATAACCACATTTCTCATATCGGTTTTTAAAAGAGGTCCATAACGCTTAAATGATTTAAAATCTTTGGTTATGACCAACGAAACTCTTACTCTATGTGCAATTGATGCGTGATATGCGCTGTAGGTTATATAATATAAATCTCCAATTTTACATATTCTTGGATCTTCAACTCCTCCTTGTTCATTTTCAATTAGTTCACCTATATCAACATCTTCAGAAAAATCATCATTTTTAGTGCAGGGTAACATTGCTGGTAAACTATCGATTTTCCAATTATCTAATCCGTTTTTACTTCTTGCAATTCCTAGTATTGAAATACCATTTCGTAAATGTGAGCGAAATAGCATGATTACATCTCCATTAAATTCTGTAATTCCTGCATTATGAACTGTTATTGTTTGAAATATTGGATTAGTCCATATTTTATTTACATCATTAGATGTTAAAATAGGATTTCCCTCATACCTCATTACAGGATTGCATAAATCTATTTTACTCATTAGTTTTTAACTTTTTAATTTTTAACATAATCAACATGCTTTCAATGGTTGATTCTGCTCCTGAATTTTTATTTATTTCATTTGAAGCTATAATACCATCAAAACACACTCCTGTTTCAGCATTGTACATAACAGTATTAGTGTCATTTTTTCCAAATAGCCATGAATTTAATTCAATAGCAAGTTTTAAATATTTTTCATTATTTGAATATCGATAAGCTTCTGATGCAGCCCAAACCATAGGGCGTAAACCGTAAGTTATTTGAGGATATGTATTCCTTTTTATCTCACTATAACTATTCTCTCTTGTTTTTTTTATCCAAAATGCTTCAGCAAAACCATTTTGTAAAAGGTATGGATAGAAATTATCAATTTCTTTAAGAGCACTATCAATATAGGTTTGGTTGTTAAATTTTTGACCTGCTTTTAATAAAGCGTAGGCTTGACTGTTTCCCCACGCATGCCATAAATTTTGCCAACTCATAAAAGCACCATAAGGGTATTCTTTATAACTCCCTTTTTGCATTATCATAATACCTTTTGCCAAAGCATCTATCAATAATTTGATATCATTATCAGCAGTTCGTTCATAATTTTTTAATAATCCAAGTATTAATAAGGCAGATTGATCTGAAGCGTATTTTTGAGGTAACCAAGTGGGTACTTCTATGGTCTGGACAATTTCAGTTTTTAAATCAGATATTGGAATATCTCTTTTAATATTTACTAGTAATTTTTTTGAAGACACTACAATCCTTTCGGCTAAATCACGATTAGATTTTTCAATTAATGGGTAAGCAGATTCTAAAGCCCATAATGCTCTAAACGACCACCAATTAAGTTCTGCAACAGTTGTTTTATAGGTTGTGTTTATAGAAAAATCATTCCAAATAAAATTATTAAAGTATCCGTTTTCGTGTTGCATTAACAACACAAATTGGGTAAGCTTTTCTAACTTATTGAATGCTTCTTCATCTTTTCTATTTGTCTTTAAAAATGTTGACAACATCACTACTGCTCTTGCTACATCATCAACACAAGTAAAGCCTTCTTTTGGTTCTATTTCAAACTTATAATCTGGATATTCACTATAAATATGAACTATTCCAACCTTTTCGCCTTTAAAATCAATCTCTTTGTATAAATGATTGAAATGATTAAAATTGATACTGTTTACCAAAGTGTGTTTAGTTTCTTTATTTGAATTACATGAAACAAAACATAAAGAAATAATAATTTTGAATAATATGTTTTTAATATTTTTAAATAACATGTTTGACTTCACTTCTTGATTCGTAAATATCCATTTCATTTAATAATTCTTCTATATTAATTGTTGCAAAAGTAGAAGCAGAATCTGACATTGCATAAGGTAATATTAAGTTACCTTCGTGAGCCATTGAGCCACAAGAATAAACCACATTGGGTACATAACCTTCGCGTTCTTCTTCGTTTGGAGTTAATAATGGTTTATTAAGCCTTTTAATAATTATTGAAGGATTAATTAAATCTAACAAAATTGCTCCTAATACATATTTTCGTAATGAACCAACTGCATGAGTAATGACTAACCATCCTTCATCTGTTTTTATTGGCGAGCCACAATTGCCTAATTGCACATAACTCCATGTGGCTTTAGGAGTCATAATTACTTCATAATCTTTCCAAATAAATAAATCTTCGGAATACATCATAGTAATATTTTCTCCGCCCTGGCGTCCTAACATCACAAATTTCCCATCAATTTTTTCAGGAAAAAGTGCCATTCCTTTATCACTTACTGCAGCTCCATACATTGAGCGTGCTTTAAAATGGACAAAATCTTCAGTGATAATTAATTGAGGTGAAATTTTATGACCGTTATATGCTGTATAGGTGCCAATATATTTTGTTTTTTCATTATCGGTAAATGCTACAAAACGTACATCTTCCATTCCCATGGATTCTCCTAGTGCATTTGGGAAAATGACACGCTCACAAATTGGTGTATTCCCATCGGTTACTACATCGTAATTGGTATCTAAAACATGAAATAGCTCTGCTTGTGTAACATCATCAAAACTTGAAAATTCATTCGCTCTCACTTTTTCCAGATAGTCATCATAGGTAAAACGTTCTTCAAAAGCACTCATAATAGATTGATTAAAGCCCGTGAGAACTGCTGTGTTTTTCAGAATATTTTTTTTACTATAAATTTTAGACAAGTCTTTATCTGAACAAGAAGAAAATCCTGTTTCTTCGTCTAAAGTTATGTTTCCATCTTTGTCAACAATTCCACTTCTAAATTCTATTGAAGAAATATGTCCTTCACCAACAGATCTTAAACTCAAAACAAATCGTTTTTCTCCTTCCTTTAATCCATTTTGATTTGGATGTGCGACCATTGAAGGATTAAAAAGTGCTGCAGATTGAATAGAATATTCTTTAGAAAAATAGGAACCTAGCACTAAACTTCTGAGTTCTGAAACCTCAATATCTTTAGGAAGTTTCGGCTGTATTTTTTCAAAATTTAGTTTTAGATAATGTTCAAAATTCCGATGTCTAAATTCAAAATTTTTTGTAATATCTTTGTAAAGAGTATTTAATTCACTTTCAGGAATGGACAAAATGCTATTAATTAAACGAGTTACTCTTGTTATATTATTTGTATTAAGTCCTAAATCCAAAAAATTTATAATAACTCTTTTCGGATTTGCTTTAATCTGAATATTTGATCTGTTTACTTGCATTAATTTTTTTAATAATCTTGTTTATATATTTATTCTTTAATTCCAGAACTTGCCATACTTTGTATAAAGTATTTTTGGAAAAACCCATAGGCTATCATTATTGGTAAAGCTAAAACTACAGCTGCTGCTAATTTTACTCCCAATTGACTTTCTGACCTTCCTCCAACAGAAAACAACGTAACCATTTGAGGCATTGTCATTAAACTTTCATCTCTTATCACAATTAATGGCCAAAGCACTTCGTTCCATGAATTCATAAATGATAAAATGCCTACAGTAACTATTGTAGGAATGATATTAGGAAACAATACTTGAAAAATAATTCTAAGTTCACTACAACCATCTATCCTTGCCGCATCAATTAATGCTTGAGGAATCGTCATAAAAGCTTGTCTGAACATTAATATCGCAAACGCATTAAGCATAAACGGAATTATTAGAGCTGCATAAGTATCTACTAATCCTAATTTTACCATGGTTATATAATTAGGAATCAGAGTAATTTGAAAAGGTAAAGTCATTGTAAAAATGATGATGTAAAAAATAGCTTGTCGCCCTTTAAACTCCATTTTTGCAAGGGCATATCCTACCATAGAACAAAATGCTATTACGCCTGCTGTTGTTATTGTAGCAGTAATGATACTATTCATAAAAGCTTTTCCAATTGGGATTTTTGAGAACATTTGAGTATAACTATGCCAAGAAAAACTGGATGGTAAAAAAGTTAAATTTCCAATTTCATTCTCTGGAGCTAATGATGCAACAATCATCCAATAAAATGGGTATAAAAAGGTTAATGATGCTATAATCAATAAGGTGTATATTAATATCTTTTTTTTCATGATACTTATTTATTGAATTATAATTAATTATCTCCCTGTTCTATATATTTTTTTTGAATAGCAACAACAGCGAGAATTAGCATTGCAAAGAAAAAGCCTAAAGTAACTGAATATCCCATATGGAAATATTCAAAGGCTTGTTTGTAAACGTATAACACTGATGACATTGTACTGCTTAGAGGTCCTCCGCCAGTCATTATATACGGTTCTATAAATAAAGAAAAACCTCCTATAGTCGATAAGATTACCACCATAAATATGGTTGGGTTAATCATAGGGAGTGTTATTTTTCTAAATTTTTGCCAATGGGTTGCTCCTTCTATAGATGCTGCATCATAATAATGAGGAGGTACCGTTTGAAGACCTACTAAAAACAATATAACATAGAGTCCAACATTTTTCCATGTTGCCATAATGGCGATAGAGCCCATTGCTATATTTGGGTCTATTAACCACCCAACTTTACTTAAGCCAATAGAGACTAATATTCTATTAAATAAACCAGAATCATAGCCAAATAATTGTTGCCATAATATGGTAACTACAACTCCCGAAACTATTACAGGCAGAAAAAAAGCTGCTCTAAAGAACCCTTTAAATTTTATATTCTGATTTAAAAACTCTGCTAAAGCTAAAGAGATAATAATTTGCAATGGAATATGAATAATTAAAAACTTAAATGTATTCACAAGAGATTTCCAAAACATTCGGTCATTAAACATTTTGGTATAATTGCTGAATCCTGTATATTTCATTGGAGAAATTATGTTCCATTCATGAAAAGTCAGTACTAAAGAAAATAATACAGGAAAAGCTACAAATACAATAAAATGTATAATGTATGGAGAGACTAAAAGATAAGGAAGCCACTTTTTTTTCATCTTTTTTTCATCATTAAAAGATTTTTATATTGTCAAGAAATAACATAGTATCCTCAATTTTTTAATAAGTTATCTACAGCTTTTGCAGCATCTTCAATTGCTTGTTCAGGTGTTTTTTTATTATAAATTACACAAGCTTCATATTCTTGCGATATAATATCAAATACTTCAACAATTACTTCACAATTATCAACACCTTTGATATAGTTTGCCTGTTTTGCAAAAATTTTCACTTTTGGGTTTTTCTCTAAATAATCTTGAAATATCTCTTCGGTTTCAATATTCTTTCTATTAGGCAATTGTCCAGTAATTTCTAATAATTTTTTATCACCTTCTTTGTCTATAAGTGTTTTGATGAAATTCCAAGCTTCTTGAGGTTGTTTACAGGTGTTAAAAATAACAATGTTTTTAGGGTCTGCATACGTATATATTGGTCCTTCGTGATCTTCAGGCACTTGCATGGGAAAAAAGTCAAACTCAAAATCATCACGTTGTTTAAATTTATTTACATGATTTATTTCCCAAGGTCCTGTCCATTTGGTAAAAATATCTTCGGTTATAAAACGATCTTGTCCAGCGGATAATCGTTCTTTAGAAAAGTATTCTTTATTATAAAGTTCTTGTAAAAATCGAAATACTCCTACAGCATATTCATTATTAAAAGCCGCCTTATTATCTTTTATGAGCGATCCTCCATTAGAAGCTGCTAAATACAACGGATAAAAATTAAAAAACCGTTGGTACCATAACACTTTTACTTCGGTATATCCTACCCATTGGTCAACATATCCATCATTATTCTTATCTTTTTTAATGGCTTCTCCTGCTTTTAAATAATCATCATAAGTACTTGGTAATTCAGTAAATCCAAAATCGGTATTTAATCTTTTATTGTAAATGGTCATAATTGGGTTTATTTTCCAAGGAACTTGATAAATATGCCCATCATCAGCAGTAATTTCCTTTATGGTTTCTTTGCTACACCTTTCATTAATAAATTCGGTAAACCCTTCTAATGTATCTAATGGAACTAAAACTCCTGCATTGGCATACATTGTAACGCTACCTTGCCACATATTAGCATATATGTCGGGAGTTGTTTTTCCTACTACTGAAGCTAATATAACTTCTTCACTTGATTGCCCCTCTGGTATAGGTTGAAATCTGATTTTGGATGTTCCTTCGTCATTCCATTTGTCTATAAAATATCTTGTGAATTCAATTTCATGCATATTATTTGAAGACCAATACAAAAGTGTATTATCATTTTCGTTTTTTGATTTATTACATGAACAAAAAAGCATTAAAATCAATATTACTATTATGTGTTTTTTGCTTATCATAATTATTATAAATAATCGTTTTCAGTTCTATTTATACCAATTTAAACATATAATGTCGCATAAAATAATTTCTTTTTCGCAATATAATCGTTAAAATATTGTACCGTAACTACGGCTATGCTAAAATATTTTGCCTCAATCTTGCAAAAAATAATACTAATTTTATTTTACGACATCAAATATTTAAATTGGTATTATTCTTGATAGACTTTTATATAATAAATTCTTGAGGAAAAATAGTATCGTCAACTTCAGGTCCTCCAAAATTCCCGCCAACAGCTAAATTGATAATGAAATAAAAAGGTAGATTAAAAGGACAAACCTCTTTTGTTTTTTCTTTTGGTTTAAAAGTATAAACAAGTTCATTATCAACAAAAAAGTCTATTTTATTTTCTGTCCAATTGATACTATAAAGATGAAAACCTGTTTCAATATCATCAATTATTGTTTTTTTTGTGTTTATCGTATTGCCGTAACTGTTTTTTGTATGCAAAGATGTAAATATAGTTTTAGGTTCTTTACCAATATATTCTAGAATATCTATTTCACCACAGGTTGGCCAACCAACATCAGAAATGTTACTGCCTAACATCCAAAATGCAGACCATAATCCTTTGCCAATTGGCAACTTAGCTCTGAACTCAATCTTACCATATTGAAATTCTTTTTTGGCTTTAGTTGTTATTCGGGTTGAAGTATATACAGAATCCTGTTTTTTTGCTGTTATAATTAGTTTGCCGTCTTTTATATAATGATTAGTTTTAGTATATAATTGCAATTCATTATTACCCCAACCACACAAATTTGGACAGCCATCTCCTAACTCATAATTCCAAATGGTTTCATTTAAAATATCTCCATTAAAGTTTTCTTCCCAAACTAACTTTTGATATTGAGCATTGCAGGAAATCGATAGAGATAAACCTAATATGTAAAATAAATTCTTCATCTCGTTTCTTGGATTAAGCAAAATAAATATAAACACCAATTACTATAATACAGATAGCTATACCTGTTTGCTTAACGTATTTCCAAGGAGTAATATCTACCTGTTTAGTGTAATGTTGCACATAATCATCTTTTCTAGGGTAGAATTTACCAATCAACAACATTATAATAACATTTAAGACAAATAAAATAGCCATCACATCTAAAAAATGCGGATATGCTTGAGATTCAATTAAATTAAGTGCTACCTTGTCAGTAATGCCAGATTCAGCTGCTTTGTCAAGAGCCTTACTCACAAAATAAGGCTGCAATATAAATTGACTTAAAATATACAAGACAGACCCTGAAATAATTCCAATTTTTGCTGCAATTGCTGGAACTTTTTTTGTTAAAAAACCAATAACTATAATTGTTAATATTGGAATACTATAAATGCCATTTACTTCTTGTAAATAATCAAATAAACTTCCTGCATTTGCAATCATAGGAGCAATAAACATTGCTGCAATAGCTAAAATAATTCCAAACATTTTACCATATTTAACAACTGTTTTTTCGTCTGCTTCCTTATTAATATGTTGCTTGTAAACATCTATTCCGAATAATGTTACAGAACTATTTAATACACTGTTAAACGAGCTTAAAATAGCTCCAAATAATACTGCTGCAAAAAAGCCAAGAAGAGATGTAGGAAGTACTTTGTTTACAAGCATAGGGTAAGCTTCATCGGCATTTTCTATACTTCCATCAAATAAGTGGAAAGCAATTATCCCAGGGAGTACTACGATTAAAGGACCTAATATTTTAATAAAGGAAGCTAATAACAATCCTTTTTGACCCTCTTTTAAATTTTTTGCTCCTAAAGCTCTTTGAATAATTTGCTGATTTGTTCCCCAATAAAACAATTGCACTAACATCATTCCTGTAAAAATGGTATAAAATGGAACGGGATCGGTTTCTCCTCCCATGGATTTAAACTTTTCAGGATTTTCAGTTGTCAAAATTGAAATTCCTTCCAAGATGCTTCCATCACCAATTGCCATTAACCCAAAAACAGGGATTAGTATTCCTCCAATAAGTAATCCAATAGCATTAATTGAATCTGAAACGGCTACTGCTTTAAGTCCTCCAAAAACAGCATAAATAGCTCCAATGATTCCGATACCCCAAACACAAATCCAGATGGATTGAGTATGTGTCACATTCAATAATTCGGGAATATTAAACATGCCTGTAATTGCTAGAGAGCCAGAATACAAAATAACAGGTAATAACACGACTACATAACCCGTTAAAAACAATATTGATGTTAATGTTTTTGTTGCAACATCAAATCTTTTTGATAGAAATTGAGGTATTGTTGTTAGCCCTCCTTTTAAATACCTTGGTAATAAGAATATAGCTGTCACTACCATAGCAATTGCTGCTAATGATTCCCAAGCCATAACGGATAATCCGTTTGCATAAGCCGAACCATTTAATCCTACAATTTGCTCTGTTGACAGGTTGGTTAATAGTAAAGACCCAGCAATAACTCCTGCTGTTAAACTTCTTCCTCCAAGAAAATAATTATCCGAAGATATTTTTTTAGTTTTTCGAGTTGCTAAATATGAAATGATTGCTACTAAAAGTGTAAACCCTATAAATGAAATAATATTAAGCATGATATAAAATATTTAATAAATTCAATTTATAACAAAGGTCTTTTTTTTAGGGCCAATGCCTTTTAGCGTTAGAGATTTCCATTCTTTTGGTAAAATAGGATTTATTTGTATTATGCCTTCTTCAGTTATATGCAATCCTCCAAAACCAAATAGTACAGTCTGAAGCATACCTCCTGCCCCAGTTGCAAAATAGGGGTTGTTACTTGTGGCTGATTCCGATAATGCACCAAAGGGAGGGCGTTTGTTGGGCTCATAACTCTCTTTAAACAAACGAAAAGCATTTTCGGTATCACCAAGTCTTGCGTAAATTACTGCAAAAATTGATTTACCCATAGCAGGTCCTTCTTCGGCAAGTTTGGGCTCATAGTATTTTAAATCTTTTAGCAAATTATCTCCTTGTATGATGTTAAGTGGATAAGATAATAAATTAACATCTGCTTGTTTTATAATATCTCCATCGTACTTGCTGTGTTCCATTGTAGTGCCATCAGGAAATTTATGAATAACAATATTATCGGCAACTGTACTCCATTTTGTATTTGGCTCAATATTTAATTCTTTTGCAGCTAAAACTGCAAATTGTAATGCAGTAATAGCTGCACCATTTGTAAATGCATTATCGTCTATATTTTGTGCAAATTCATTCGCGCCAATAACGTTTTTTATAGAATAACTTTTGTCTGAATTTTTGGAAACGCGACTTATCCAATAATCTGCAATTTCTTTTAACATTGGATATCCTTTTTTAGTTAACCATTGTTTATTTTTGGTTACTCTATAATAATTCCAAAAAGCAATAGCAACATCTGCTGTAATATGATGCTGAAAAGTACCTGTTAAAGCCCATGTTGGGGTTGCTTCTTCTCCTGTATCATCACTTTCCCAAGGGAACATAGCTCCTTTGTAACCAAAGTTAATTGCTTTTTGTTTTGCAGCGTCTAGTCGATCAGATCGGTAATTTACAAGAGACCTAGCTATGTCTTGGTTTAGAATTAAGAGTGGTGGAAACATCCATAACTCTGTATCCCAAAAAATATGTCCGTTATAACCTTGAGAAGATAATCCCATAGGTGAAATACTTAAATTAGAATCTCCTCTTGAAAATGAATATAAATGGTAGAGGGCTAATCTAACATCTTGTTGAGATTGTAGATCGCCTTCAATAATAATATCACCTTTCCATAAATTTTCCCATAACGATTTGTGTTGACCAAGTAAATCATCTTTAGGTGTCAGTAAATTAAAAATAACAAATCGTTCAGATTCATTTTGTGGATCAAAAAAATCTTGTGTTGTGCATTGAGCAGCTGTCCATGCAAATTCAAGAGAAGC
>CAYRVY010000032.1:0-12192 GCA_964427695.1 uncultured Flavobacteriaceae bacterium | reverse complement strand
TGATAAATAAGTCCTCGTGATTACTTCGTAGTTGCCGCTGCCAAACGCTCGATTGCTTTATTAAAATTAAATGCTGATGGCATTTATTTTAAAACACAATTTACAGCCGCTTGCCAACGCCAAAAAAAGCTAACCTTTTAGATGTTATTAAAATTCTCGTATTCGATGAAATGTTCGTTGTAATTTTTTTTACGACATTCTCGTTAATTTGCCACAAGAGTACAAAATTACTCTGCGAGATAATTTCCATACACTTGTTCTATCTATAATTTCAATTCAACTTTTTTAATTGGAACTTCAAACATTATGTAAAATAGGATTTAAAGTTTCTCTATCATATTATCTAAAGCATATTTACTCAATTCTGGAATAGCATTTGTAAATACATTAATTTCCCAATTAGACAAATGCGATAACATTACGTCATTACTTTTAAATATAGAATTTGGATTTAAAAATACTGTAGATGGAATTAAATATAAAACTTTCGCTTCGCTCTCAATTAAAAGGACTAAACCAATTAATAAATTGTCTTTTAGTTCACCTAAATCTTGTTTTGGGATTTTAATACTTTGTTCTGTATCTGTATTAATGAATTGAAAGAATAATTGATAAGAATTACCATTATTAGTCTTGATAATAAAATCTACTCCTTCTCTCCTACTTTCATTAATTGAAACTTCAATTTGAGCTTTTTTAAGCTCTGATTTCATAAATTTTAATGCGTTTTCATTGACAGTGTTCATAGGTAACAAGATACATTTTTATGTTTTCTTATCTTTTTTTCTTGATAAAAAAAGAAACAAAAAAATCAAGACTGCATATAATTTTGGAAACAATTACGTTTCGTTACACTATATTTTAGGAAACATTATAACTTATTTAGATTGCCTTGGAGTTATTGTATAATTACAACACTTAAGAAACTTTATTACTAAACCCCTAAAATATGTACGCTCCACTCACCTATTGTTTAAACCAAAATAATATGAGGTCGTTTAGAAAATATTGAACTTTATTTAAACCAAGTATCTTCTATAATCTCTTTTTCTGTTTTAATTTTCAACGAAAATTTATTTTCATTAAACTTCTCTCTTTCTTCATATATAGCAATAAGTTTTATAATTTGATTCCAAATTTGAAATAAATCTTCAACTTTCACTTTTAATTCATTAGCATTTTTAGGAGTGTGATGAACTGCTTTATTTCTATACTTAAATAAATGTTTAATGAAATCTAGTTTAATACTATCACTTTCTAGTTCATCTCTGCAAATAAAAATAATAAGTGTTTATTAGTAAGGACTTCAACAAAAAGAGCCAAATTTGAAATATGACCTAATATTTGAATACTTTTTATTACATGATTTTTTGGAATCCTTGGTTTTTTATTAGAAACTATCTTATTAACTTCATTATGAGCATTTAAAATTTTATTGAGCAATTCGACAGAGAGGAATTGAACTAACCTCTTATCACTTCTTAAATATGGTAAACTATCTTTAGGTATATCTGCTTCTTCAATAAGTTTTAAATCTTCTGTGCTGAATTGGACATTCTTTAATTGTTCAACAAGTAATATCTTATCTAAATCTTTAGTAAATATTTCATTAACATATTTAAATGATTCTTCAAGATAAAAGTTAGCAGCTTCTGAAAGTTTTAAGAAAGAGTCAATATTAAATTTACTTTCCATATTTATACTTCTTGAACAATACCTTTATCTTTTAATGAAATGAAATATTGTGCATCATTATCATTTGGAAGTTGAAATACTAATGATCCTTTTGTCTTTATTTTTGGAATCAGTTGTTCTGAATAAAATCTATTTAATCTTGCTTTTTTTGCGAAAATTGAACTCCAACATAAATGAGCATCAGAAAACACTGGAAAATTGAATTCATCTTGGTCAGTTAATATTAAACTCCCAACTAAATAATCAGAATTTTTAGATTCTTTAACTAGATTTACAACTTCAATTTCCATTATCATAAGGGTTGCATCACTATCTAACATTTCTATATATTCTGGATTATCAATTTCTTTTAAATTTAGCTTCCTGAACGAATCTATTTTTAATCTGAATTTAATAATTTCATTGTAGTCTTCATATTCACAATGTAACCATGAACCACTATTAATTGCTTCTTTTATTGGAACCATATTTTACTCTATAATTTGATTTATTTCTTGCAATTCATTTATATACTCTCCGCAAAACCATGACCATCGTTCACATTTTTTTTCAAATGTCAATGTTTTTATAGGGTTTGGTACAAATTTTATTTTAAAGTCTTCATTATTTATAACTAAAGCAATATAATAATCTGAACCATAATTATGTGCACTCGAATATTCATTGTTAGAAATTTTAAAGGGCTCTGTGAACGAGTTTACACTTTTTACTTCAATATAAATTCTTTTACCATTATGCAACATCATTTCTAAATCATAGCCTAGATTGGCTTCTGTTACATCCTTTACAGACAAAGCAACGTTTAATGCTTTCAAATATTCTTGTGCATTTTTTTCAGAACTTCTCCATTTTTTTATAGCAGGTGGCACTTTAAAAGTAGAAGGTTTATTTAATATTAGATTTTCATCAATCGCCTTTTGCCCTTCAATTTTCTTATCAGAAACTATACCTACATTTTGATTAGATTCAATTCCTAATTTCTTAAAAAATAACTTCACATCTGCTACATCAACATTGTTATTTAAATAATTAATGAAATTATCATCTAACTCATTACTCTTGCTAATTTGAATTGCATTTAAAACACCCTTTTTAGTAGGAAATAAACTTAACTGTTTTAAAAGTTCAATTGCATTTGAATCTAAATCATACCTATATTGAGCAATAATCTTTGAATATACTTCTGCATAACCCATTACAGATAAGTTAACATCATTAATATGCTTTAAAATATCTTTAATGCTTAATGATTTAGTGTTTAGGGATTTAAAAAAAGTAAATATTTCAGGATATGTAGAAACTAAATTTTTGTTTATTGATTTTATTCCATTTATGCAAATTTTTTCATAATCTTCAAAATTCAACCAATCAGGTTTGATTCTCAATGAATTAATATTAATTTTCAATTTTTCCTCTATTGCGTTAAATAGCAATTTTTTAAATCTGCTCGATTCTGTGGTTTGAATATTTATAAATGGTGTAAAAAAACCTTGCTTTGAAAGGTCACCATTTAAAATACCCTTTATGTTTTTTACTATAATTTTTACTGCATTATTATATGACTCTTTTGATAAATCATCCATATCAACAGATTTCCGTGAAGGATCTGTTGTATAATCACCATTAATTTTAAGAAATGCACCAGAGAATTCATTTGTTGGTGTAAAGGAATGTATTACAGATTCTTCATTTAAAGCAGGAATTATAACACCTTTTTCTACTTTATAAGCAACTAAATCTATTTTATTATCTCTTAAATGTTGTATTTTCCATTCATCAACTAATTCGTTTTCGATGAGTTGTACAATGTTGTTATTCTCATCATCATTATGCTTAACAAATATGTTTCGATGTATATTTTTATAATCAATATGTACTTCGTTCAAGTTTTTTAAAAATAACAAAGAACTTCTGTCTAAACCATTTAATTCTTCTCTTGAAATTTCTTCCATTACGTTGCCAAAAACAAAAACAGTGTTGTAATTAAATTTACTAATTATTTCAGAAACTTCATTTTCAAATTCAATATCTTCTTTACTAAAGTTATGTGGAATTCGTATTAATGGAACGTCTATTATATTATCAAGTGCTTGAATTGTTTTTTTTCTTTCAAAACTAAACTTAAACCCACCACTTATTATGTTTACAACATTAGCAATATTCACAACTGATTTAAAACCAATACCTCTATATCCAATTGTTTCTCCTCCTCTATGTTTATTTGATGAACCACTTCGACATAAAGCTTCGACATCATTTTGTGTAAATGGTTTTCCGTTATTTCCAACAACAAATCCATTATTAAAGCTATGTATTCCAAATTTAGAAGCTCCAGCATCATCAGCATTTTGCATTAATTCAATAAAAGCTCTTGTTTTATAACTTTCAGCAATATATTGTTCAACTTTTGCTAAATCCTTAAATAATTTTGGTGCAGCTTTTGCTTCTTGTATAAATTCTTTCCTTAAATTTTCTATCATCTTTTGGTCAAGTTGTTTTTATAGAAATAACTTAAAAATGTTAATTCAAATATAGACCATTTCACACACATTTCACTACTCTCCTATCCTCCTACGCTAAAAAAAGCTTCGGCGGACTTGCGTCGTTTCGTAAAAAGAGTGTTTATTCACAAGGTTTATATTGTTTTAGAGGAGTTCATGAACCGCAAACGGTTTCATTAACATTGTAGAGAAAGTTTGTAGAAGAAAAAAAATAAGAAAATATAGAAGTTTAAACTTCGCTTTTGCCAAAGCAAAGTAACATAACGCAGAACATTATAGTACAAATGTATTGTTTTGTATTTATAGCTGTTTATCCATTTGATAGCTATAATGTAGTATTATGTCAAATATCCCAGAAGCATTACTTTTTTATACTATAATTGTAACTTGGGTCATTAAACTAATAATCGGTTTGCTTCGCAGCATTTAATAAAACATTTGTATCTATAATTAGCCGTTATGTAAAATAGCCGCTGCCAAACGCTATATTGTTTGCTTAAAACAAAATTGATAATGCAATTATTTTTAAACCACAATTTCCAGCCGCTTGCCAACGCCAAAATAAAAGCTAACTTTTTTGCTCATATTAAAAATCTCGTTTTCAATAAAATGTACGTTATAAAAATTTCAAGTGCTTCTCGTGGATTGCCACAAGAGTATAAAATTTTCCCTTGCTCAAATCCTTGCTTTAAAATTTCTATACACTTGTTAAATTAGTATTTCAATTTATACTTTTTTAATGTTTCATTATCTTTTGTCTTGAAACAAAAGAAACAAAAATTCAAGGCTGCATATAATTTTGGAAACAATTACGGCTCATTCACTATATTTTAGGAAACATTGTAACTGTTAAGATTGTTTTGAAGTTATTGTATAGTTGCAATTCTCAACAGAATGTATTACTAAACCCCTAAAATATGTACGCTCATTTCTCCTATTGTTTTAGCCAAAATTTTATGAGGCCAAGTTTAACATCGAAATTCTATTTTACATAATAGTTGTTCATAGAATTATGCTTTTTAATTTGTTTAAATAAATAATTTCAAATATATTTGACAAAACTTGACAAGTCAACAATTAGCAAAATGAGTTTAGACAGATTAGAATTAGGCAAATACCTGCGTGAGTTGAGAAATTTAAAGGGTGAAACCTTACATCAGGTTTCAAAAGGAACAGATATAGACTCTCCCCTTTTAAGTAAAATTGAAAGAAGTGAACGACTCCCAACTTTAGATCAAATAAAACGACTTGCCAGATATTATAAAATATCCGAAGAAAAATTAAAAATACAACACGTTGCAGAAAAAATATTGAAAGATTATGGAATAAATGACATTACATTTAATGCTGTTAAACTCGTGAATGAACAATTGATAAATTATAATAAAAAGAATAAAAAATAATTATTTTGAAACAAGATATAAAGAAAATAATTTCAAAATTTAATAACGAATTAAATACAACTTGTACAGAAATATCTGTTTCTGATTTAAGTGTATTTTTTTCTGTGTTGATTTCAAGTTTTATTCTTAAAAACAGAAAATCAAATATTCAACTAAATACGATTCATTCTGATAATCTATTTTTGACTTTTAAAGATGAATTGCAAATTATTGACCATAGGTTTCCTAATCTTATTAAATCATTTAAAGAGACTAAAAAAGTCATAAATTCTAAATTGCTTAATCAAACTATTAGTGATTTACAGATAAGTTTTGAAAATATTAATGAGGATGTAATAGATATTATTTCTTGGTCTTTTCAATATTTAAAAAAGGAATTAACTAACAAAGCATTTAAGAAAACAGGTAAGAATAACAATAAGATTGAAGATGCTGATTTGCTTTTAACTACCCAGTTTTTTACTGACAGTTATATGGTTAAGTATTTAGTGGATGAAACACTATCAAACATTAAACCTCAAGAACTCGAAGATATAGTTATAATTGACCCAGCATCTGGAGGAGGTAATTTTCTAAATTATTCTTTTGAAAAATTATTTTATTTGTTTAAATCTCACAAAAAAGATTGGACAGATAGTGAAATTGTTGATTGGTTATTAAATGACACAATAATTGGTTACGATTTAGACTCGAACCTTTCTAAAATTGCCTCATTATCTTTATTCATTAATGCTTGTCAATATTCAATACCAAATAAGACAGTATCAATTAATATTTTTGGAGGAAAAGAAAATGATAAGTTAGGCTTTTTAAATTCTAAAATTACTTCAAATTCAATACAAAGAGCTACTATCAATTCTAAGCTAAAAAAGTTTAATAAAGATAACCTTAAAAAAATATTTTTGACAAATCCACCTTTTATGGGTAAAAGAGATATGGATGTATCGCTTAAAAACTATTTGTTAAATAAATACCCAGAAAGTAAAGGAGATTTATGTGTTTCTTTTATTCAAAGAATTATGCAAATAATGAATCACAATGATATTTTAGCCGTTGTAACTCAAAATAATTGGATGTATTTGTCTTCTTTAAAAAGATTTAGAAAATTATTTTTAAAGGAAAATAGTTTAAGTGTTTGTGTAGATTTAGGCACTAATGCTTTTGAAGATATAAATGGAGAGAAAACTAATATAGCTCTCTGTGTCATAGAAAAATCAAATTCAAGTCCTACCCTATTTATTAATCTTAAACATAAAAAAGGAGATGAAAAGAGACAATTAGTTTCAAGTAATAATATACCTTCGGAAGATATATATACTGTCAATCAGAATGCATTTTCAGATAATTTGAATTTTGAATTTAACTATCAACTAACTGATAGGTTTGATACTCTTAAAAAGTTCAATTTATATTCTGATTATGGTAACCCAATGCAAGGTACATCTACAGGAAATAATAAAGAATTTATAAAGTATGCTTGGGAAGTAAATGGGAATTCTGATTGGAAACTTGTTAGTAAAGGCGGAGGTTTTAGTAAATGGGTTGGATTAAATTATTACAAGGTACTTTGGGGTAAAAATGCAGAATTTATAAAAGCCAATAAGGGAAGTGCTCTTCGTAATATTAATAAAATACCTTTAACAGAACTAGTATATAGTGATACAGGAACTCTAGGATTAAATGTAAGGATTTTAAAAAACAATCAAGTATTTATAGCTTCTGGCCCAGGTATTCAAGTCATTAAAGGTGATAAATTTGCTCATTTAGCATTTTTAAACTCTAGAGTTGCAACTTTTCTTTTAAAATTAATTAATCCAAAATTCACAATTAGTGCAGGTTATATTTCTAATATTCCTGTTCCAGAAAACATATTAGATTCTAAATATATATCTAATAAAAGTGAAATTTGCCTCAATTTAAAGGATGATTATTTAAAAAACAAATTACCTAATTTTGAATTTAAACACACCGATTATTCTACGATTAAAAAATTAGATAATTTTATTAATGAATGTATATTAAAGGATTTAGAGAATGATTTCCAACGCTTGTTTTTAGAATTTAAGATTGAAGACAGGATTCGTGGCGAATACAATTTTGGGAAAGAAGAATTGATAGAAGTCAAAAGAATGGTTGGAGAATCACCTTTTTACAATAAGAAAACAAAAAAGGAACTGTCGATTTTAGAATTAGATTTATTTTTAAGTAATTGTATAGATATTAATTGCCTTTCAAGAAGTAAGACAATTAATGGATTTTCTATTGGAAGTGAAAGTGTATTGGAAGAACTTTCATACTTATATGATTTAAGCCCTAAAGTTATATATATGCACCTTGTTGATAATATTCAATTATTGAAATCTACACAAGATAAATATTATAACGATTTGCTACATAAATTGGTTCTATATGAGTTAGGCATTAAGCATATTTCAGATTATAAAAAGGAAATAATTAATCTAAATGATTTAGTACAATCATTAAAACATAGATATGATTTTCTAGAAAAGATGAAGGACTTGGATAAAACAATTGCTCTTATTGTTAATAAGCATCATAGAAGTAGTTTTTTTAATAAGCCATTAATATCAATAAATAATGAATCTGTAATTATTGGTCAGGAGTAAATATGATTAAAGCATTAGAAATATTTTCAGCTATTCTAAAGGAATATCTTTCCTTAAGGTTTAACGGTTTTAACAATATTAATCCTGTTGAACTTAATAAAGAGAGATTTAGAATAAGAGCAGCATTTATAGCTGTAATTATATATTTAAAAAACAATGAAAGCAGGAGAAATGGACTTGTTCTTGTTGAATCAAACGAGTGGTTAAAGCTTAACTTCAATAAAGAAAATTTCTTCTCTTCGATATTGAATGATATACCAGAAGATTTATCATCAATCATTGAAAGTAATTTTACTAATTTCAACAGTATTACTGATGTTGACATTATTACACTTTATGAAGATTTATTAAGTGTTGAATCTTTTACTGGTGATATTGAAACAATAATTTCAAAAGGCAAAAATTATAGAAACAAGTTAGGTAGCTATTATACTCCAAAAAGTTTAGCAAGCAAAATAACACAAAGAACAATTGATACTTTTTTTGAGCTTAATTATAATATTAAAAAACTTTCTAATTCAAAAAACATAAACTTAAGCAACGAATTTTTAGATGATTTAAAAAAAATCACATTTGCGGACTTTTCTTGTGGTGGTGGAATTTTTCTTTTAGAAGTGATTTCTTATTTTGAAACTCTTATCGATAAAACCAATCTAAATTCAACTGAAAAAGAGGAGATATTGGTTAGTATTGCCAAAAACATATATGCTTATGATGTTGATTGTATAGCTCTCGAAGTTGCTAAAATACTATTAACATTGAAGGTTAAACATACTTCAAATTACAAACTAATAAACTATAATTTCAATCATTGTAATTTTCTTTTACATTCAGATTTTGAAGAGTCTTCATTAGAAAAACAGAAAATATTTTCAAGTGGATTTATATATCATAGTAAATTATCCTTTAAAAATAAAAATTTAAAAGTAGTTGATGTAATACTTGGTAATCCTCCTTGGGAAAAAATTAGATTTGAAGAAAAGAAATTCTATGCTCTATACGATAATATAATTTCGAACATATATTTTAAATCTTCAAGGGCAAAAGAGATTAGAAAATTAAAAGAAAAAAACAAAGAATTAGCAGAATTTTCTAACACATTCAAAGAAGAAATTAATTTGGCAAAAGCCAAATTAAAAAAGGATGCTTTTTTCAATTTATCTCATAAGGGCGAACTAAATACTTATGCCTTATTTACTGATGCTGCATATAAATTAAAAACTAAAAGAGGTGTTATTGGTTTAGTTTTAAAAAGCAGTATTGTTACAAGTCAAGTCAACAAACTATTATTTAATACTCTTTTAAAAAGCAATTCTCTAATTGCTGTTTATGATTTTATTAATCGAAAAAAAATATTTAATATTGATAGTAGAGAGCGATTTTGTTTTTTGTTATTAGGTAATTCAAAAACGAACTCATTTTCTGTTTCAATGAATCTTATAGATAATGATGATTTGAATAATTCAAGTTCAAGTGTAATATTATCGAGTAGTGACTTATTTTTAATTAATCCTCTTACAGGAATGTTACCAAATTTTTCAAATAAAGAAGAAATCAACTTTTTAATTAAAATTTCAAAAAACAATCCTTATTTCGAAGATTTATATGACGAGTTGAAATTTGGTAGAATAGTTCACTTCACAAGCCATTCAGCTTTTATAACTAAAAAGAAAACATCTGAAAATTTAGGAATATTTGAAGGGAAGTTTTTTAATCAATTTGACAATAAGTATTCTGGTTTTAACGAAGTTGATGATAAATTACGATATGGTAATAAATCATCATCCAGAATAATTAATGATTTTGAAAAAGATGAGATGTCATTTTATCCCGAATGTAGATATTTCATAAATGAAAAAAAATGGATAGAGCTTTCGAAAAATCATTCAGAGGACTATATGTTATGCTGGAGAAGTTTGACTTCGGCAACTAATACTAGAACTTGTATCGCAACAGTTTTACCTTTTGTTCCTGCTTCTCAATCTGTTCAATTTTTGACAACTAATAAAATAAAATTGTTTTATTTAGATGGCCTTTTTAATTCAGTAGTTTTTGATTTTATATTAAAGAAAAAAATAAATGGAATAGACTTAACACAAAACTTAATAAAACAAGTTCCTGTTCCTAATAATCAATTATTAGATGAAAAAATAGAATTATATGAAATAGCTGATTCAATTAAAAATCACATATCATTTTTAGTTTCATTATTATACAAAAATGACATCAAACTTTTACACTTAATGAATACTATAGAATACAGTAATTCAAATCTTAATCACTTAAGTAGATTTGAAATAATTAGATATATTGATTTACTATTTATTTATTTATATCGTTTAGAATACAATGAAATACAACTTGTTCTAGAATCATTTATTAAACAATATTCTAAAAATGACAGAGAATGGTTTGTCGAAAGTTATACAGACCTCAAATCAAATAAAACCATAGGCTCTACCTGTATTTCCTCGACCCATTTTTCCCCAAACAGTTGAGTTTTCTATTAAGGTTTCCTTGTCATTTAAATCAAGTATTTCTAATTTATATTTTTCATCTACAATTTTACTAAATAATAAAATTTTATATACGAAACCACCTTCTTGACCTAATTGCATTCTAGATATTGAAGTCAGTTTATCTCCTTCATCTGTGACACCTTTTAATAATAATCTCCAATTACTATTTCCTAATCTGTATTCAATAGGATTATCTTTATAAAGCTTTCCACCTAATTCTATATCAATATTTTTTATAGTTTCTATTTCATCAGGAACAATCCCAAAATATGCAACACTTCCTTGAATTAATTCATCATCGAGTTTTCCTTGCTTACTTAAATCAAGTTGATTCTTTGAACCTCCTGTGACCTTGCCAGTTTCTATCCACATTGAACCAGTTTCTAATTCAATAATTTCTGAAGTAATACTTTCTTCTTTATTTTCATCAAAACTTATTTCCTCTTTAGCTACAACTTTTTTATAACCTTTTGGAGGCCTTTTTGCTTTAAGTTTTCCGAATCTTTTGAGTAAAGCATCATAAGCCGTTGAGTCCTTTGAACCAAATTCTTTATTTGCCTTATTCTGTTTTTTCCAATTGACTGCTTCTGGAAGAACAACTTTGCTATCAACAAGAATTTTCAACAATTCTGGTGTTAGTAAATTGCAACTTGGGTTTTCATTATTTAAAATAGTATTGTAATATTCATAAACTTCATCTAGAAAATTATTACCTATTTCATCTTCTTCAATATTAAAATTTATAGATACAGATGCCTCAATACTCTGAAAAAGCCCTCTTTTAGTAAAATTTGAAGAACCAATTATAGCTTTCGAATATTCATCTCCTTCAAAAGTGTATATTTTTGGATGATAAATTATATTATTAGGTGAAAATATTATATAGGTTTCAATTTCTAATTCAATCAATTTTTCCAATGCCTCTTTTGATGTGCTATTTAAATCTACACCTACATATAAACGTACAGAACCACCATTTTCTATAAATGCAGTTAATTCATCTAGGATATTATCAATACCACTTTTACTTATAAAAGCAACAAAAGCCTTAAATGAAGTATATCTTTCATCATTTAAAGAATCTATTAAATGATCACCTGTTGCTATATCATTTTCTGAATCTAATCCTTGACCAATAAACTTTAATTCCAATTTATTCTATGTTTAAATATTAAGGAATAAAAGTAATAAATTATAATTGAGTCATTTCATTTAAATAATTATTTTTTGTCTTTCATTTTTCATTCCACACACATTATGCTTCCCTCCTACGTCGTCGCATAAAAAGTGTTCCATTAACATTGTAGAAGAAACTTTTAGAATAAATTTTTTCAAGAAACTCTAGTAACAACTTTCGCTTTTAACCAAAGCTCAAGTTACATAACGCAGTCCATTATAGTACATTTTATAACAATTAGCGGAATAGCGCTTTTGGGCGATATTTGAC
>CAYRVY010000031.1:0-12198 GCA_964427695.1 uncultured Flavobacteriaceae bacterium | reverse complement strand
AATTAATTCATTGCAAAAACTGCACTTAATTTAAAGGTAGGAATTGCAACTTTAAACTTTCTTGTAGTAGTAAAATTAACCATATTGTAATGTCCTTGCATAGCACCAAATGGAGACATTAATAAACAACCAGAAGTGTAAGTATGAGATTCTCCAGGTTTTAATACAGGCTTTTTGCCAATAACACCTTCGCCATCAATCACTTCGATATTATTAAGAGCATCGAGAATTCTCCAGTGTCTTGAGTTTAGTTGAACAGAATATTTACTTTGGTTTTCTATAGTAACTTTATATCCAAAAGCAAAGTGCACCTTATAATTTTTATAAAATGTGCCTTCAAAATTTGTTTCGACAGAAATTTTTATGCCTCTTGTTACTTGTTGAACCATGTAATTAACTTATGTTAAGTAAAATCTGAAATGCTAAAATAGTAAAAATTAGATGTTTGTTATTAATTATTAAGGTCTTTGACGTAAAAAATCGTTGAAAATTTCAATTAATTAGAAATATTAACCGAAGAGCCTTCTCCAAATCCAATAATTTTATCGTAACGCGCTCCTAAATCTCGGTAATACACTAACACTTTATAGTTGTTTTCGGTTTGGTCAAAATTTCCACTAATGCCACCTTCATCTAAATTACCATTTTCATTTACAATAACATACTTATAGTTATAAAACCCTTGTTTAAGAGTAATTGTGGTTTTAAAAAGACCTGTTCTTGAATTAAAGTTCATTTTTGTAGCGTCTTCAATTGCATAATTATTAAAATTACCATAAACATATATATTCTTACCATTTAATAATTCAGGATGTAACAATGAAAAATGAATAACAGTATAATCGGCTTCAATATCTACATTATCTGCGTCTAAAGCTGTAATTAAAAAGTTGCCATTAATATCTGGATTGTAAGTATAAGGTCTTTCTGCTCTAATAATATCTGTAAATAAATAGTTGTGATATAAATCTTTTAAATCAATAAATTGCACACCAACATTAGCTCCTCTAACATTTTTATTTTCGAAAAATAAATATTCGTTGCCTCCCCAAAAACTGGATTCTGTATCATATTTATAGATGAGTTCTCTACCAATTGTATATACAGGTTTTAAGTTTGTGATTGCTGTATTCAAATTATTATTTTGAATAACTGCAACTTTAATGGTTTTATTAGGATTATTAAAATACATTGAAGGCGAAGACACTTTAAAATCTACCGATTGCTTTTGTTGTATATATTTTACATCGCGAGAACGTTTTATAGCTACACCAACGTTAGCAATGTCTTCGTAAATCATAAATTTTCGACTAAACATTAATTCTTCATACTCGTTATAGATATTAATCATATAGTTGCCAGACATTTTTAATCGTGTTTGCCGATTTGGAATTTGTAATCTGTAATGTGAATAGATTTGATACGTATTAAAAGAATTCTCATAATCTGTAATTCGTAAGTTATCGAACCCTTGAAGATATTCAGATTTCATCAATTTTGAAGGTGTCCAATCAAAATTATAATGTGTAATGGTGTAATAAAAATCGGCTTCATCGCCATTTAAAACATCAAACTCTAAACGCAGTCGTTCGTTGAGTTTTAAAATAGGTAATTGGCTTTGGTTAGTATTACTTTTAAATATTATGGTTTTAATATAATCTGGCGGATTCACTTCACTATCTTGTGAGAAAGAAAGCGTTGAAAAGCATAATAATAAAAAGAAAACAGTAAGCTTAAAATTCATTTAAAAATAGTTTGAGCGTAAAGGTAAACAAATTTTATGCCTAAAAGTTGTGAATTAATATATCGAATTTTTTTATTATATTTTATCTAATTATTTTAGATAGTCATTTATTTCTTGACTTAATAAATTGCCTTTTTCAATTAATAACCGATATTTTTTAATTGCTGAAGACATTGCAAATTCATTTCTTAATAACAAACCTTTAATCTCGCCATGGTTATTTATTAACGAAATTAAATCTAAAGAACCCTTTGGTTTTTTAAATTGTATAGAGTCGAATGCAATTCTGAAATACGACCAAGTTTTATCATAAAACCCATTACGCCATAACTCACTCTCCATAGTTTCAGAATGATTGTTTTGCCTTAATTCAAGAAATTTAATATCTTCTAATGCTTTGGTGTAGATAACCATATAATCTCTTATTTTATCCATTTTTGCAGTTTCAAACATTTTTGAAGTTTTTATACGTTGAAAACCGCTTTGATCTGAATCAAACTTTTGTTCGATTACAATACCAAGAAAAGTTTTAAAGAATTTTTCGGAATCGATTGGCTCATTGTTTTTATAACTATTAATAATAGATGTGCTTTGTTTTGTAGATTCTTTTCTACTTTGAATTAGTGTTAATAATTGAGCCTTATCATTTTCAAGAATTTCTATTATGGTTGACAGATGGCTTTTTAAAATGACTTCTTCTTTCTTATTTTCATTCCAATTATTAATACTCAAAGCAATTAATATTCCGATAACTACAAGTGCAATTTCACCAATGGCATAAAGCAAGTATTTGCTTGTTCGATTTTCTTTTATCATGTTTTGTCTAATTTTTCTGAAGAATTTAATCATTTTCAATCTCTACTTTAATTAATTCTAAAATTTGCTGGTTACTTTTATTAAGGGACTTGAGTTTTTTAATTGCACCATTTGTAATCCATTTTTTATCTACAGTAATATTTTGGAAGTCTCTATCTCTTAACAATCCTAAAGAATCCGATTTAAACTGTACTTGTGTAAAACTAGCATCACTGTTTAATAATGAAATATATTTTTGATGTAGCTTACGCAGTTCCAATGTAAGGTCTCTTGTAGATTTTTCTGATTGTTTGTAGCTACTTAATATACTAGGAAATTTTGTTAGAGCTATTTTTAATTTATCATTTGTTAATCTATCAATTTGCTGAGATGAAAGTGTTGGATTAATTGTTCCATAAACTAATTCAACTGTGGTATAATCAATCCATTCAATTGAATCATAAACAGCAGGATTAGGAATATTTACTTTAGGTCCAGTATAATGTAATGTTGCCTTTATTCTTTTTATATCGCCTTGATAAGACTCAACACCTTTTTGAATCAACTTTTTGTTTGCATTAAAGTCTTCTAAAAGTTGATTTAATAACACAAATTCTTTTTTACTTTCAATTCTTTCTTGATTCCAATTATTAATACTTAATGCAATGAGAATGCCAATAACGACTAATACAATTTCGCCAATGGCGTAAAGCAAGTATTTGCTTGTTCGATTTTCTTTTATCATGTTTTGTCTAATTTTTCTGAAGAATTTAATCATTGTTTAGTGTTTTTGTCATTTCGAACGTATGTGGGAAATCTCATAATTAATAGATGTGATTTATCAATCGAAACTTCGTTTCTCATTTCGAAATGACAAGATATATTGTTATAGTTTTAACATTAAGTCTTATTCTTTAGCTCATTTAAAACATCAAACTCTAATCGTAAACGTTCGCTTAACTTTAAGATTGGCAATTGGCTTTGGTTGGTGTTACTCTTAAAGATGATAGTTTTAATATAGTTTGGTGGATTAACTTCACTAACTTGTGAAAAAGAAAGCGTTGAAAAGCATAAGAATAAGAGGAATAGTCGATTCTTTAAGTTCATTTAAAAATAGTTTGTGCGTAAAGGTAAACAAATTTTATGCCTGAAAAAGCGATGAGTTTTTGCTATACAAATTTCTATATAATTATTATGCAATCTGCATTTTAAATTCGTAAATTTGCATCGATTTTTTAGATAATTAATTTCAATTATAATATGTCCAACGACATTAGTATTAAAAAAGGTCTAGACATTAAACTTAAAGGTGGAGCTGAAAAAGCAATTCAAAAAGCTATAGTAAGCAACTTTTATACCATCAGACCAGAAGACTTTCACGGTGTTATTCCAAAACTTATAGCAAAAGAAGGAGCAAGATTAAAAGCTGGTGAAACAGTGTTTTATGATAAATCCAATGAAGATGTAAAATTTGTATCTCCAGTTTCTGGTGAAGTTTTAGAAGTTACTCGTGGTAAAAAACGTAAAATATTAGCTATTAAAATTCAGGCAGATAAAGAGCAAACATATCAAGATAATGGTAGAATTAATATTAATTCTGCATCTTCCGAAGAAATTATAAATCAATTGTTAACTTCAGGATGTTGGCCATTTGTAAAACAACGTCCTTACGATGTGATTGCAAATCCAAATAAAAAGCCAAAAGCAATTTTTATTTCTGGATATGCAAGTGCTCCATTAGAAGCAGATTTAGATTTTACACTTAAAGATAAAGAAAAAGAGCTACAAGTCGCAGTTACAGCTTTAGGTAAATTAACCGAAGGGCAAGTTCATGTTTCAGTTGATAAAAATGGTAATTCTCCTCTATCTGGTTTAACTGGAATTACATTGCATAAAGTATCTGGACCACATCCTTCAGGAAATGTAGGAACACAAATTAATAAGATTGACCCTGTTAATAAAGGAGAAGTAGTCTGGATAGTAAATCCACAAGATTTGGTTATTATTGGCGAATTATTATTGACGGGAAAATTTAATGGAGAACGTGTTGTAGCTTTAGTAGGTTCATCAGTTGAGAAACCGAGATATTTTGTTACTAAATTAGGAAGCGAAATAGCAACAATGATTTATGATTATGGTATTTCTAAAGATGCTAATGTTCGTATAATTTCTGGAAATGTTTTAAGCGGAAAACAGATACATCCAGATGGCTATTTAGACTATTATAGCAATACAATTACAGTAATTCCAGAAGGTGATGATTATGAATTTTTTGGGTGGAATAAACCAATTTTTAATAAGGTTTCTGTATCAAGAGCATTAACATTTTCTTGGATGTTTCCGAAGAAAAAATTCGACTTGAACACGAATACTAACGGGGAACATCGTGCTTTTGTAACTACAGGAACTTACGAAGAAGTGTTTCCGTTAGATATTTTTCCGATGCAAATTTTAAAGGCATGTATGTATCAGGATTTAGACGAAATGGAAGCATTAGGAATGTACGAAGTTGCACCCGAAGATTTTGCGCTAACCGAATTTGTGTGCGTGTCTAAACAACCACATCAGGAGATTATTAGAAAAGGATTAGACTTAATGATAAAAGAAATAGGATAATCAATTTAGAATTAAGAATTCAGAATTCTTAAAATATAAATTATAAAAGAGTAACGATTTTACAAAAAAAAACAATAGTAAATTCGTGGCAAAAAAAAAAGAATATAGAAATTATAGATAGTTTCAGTTTTTTTGAAATAAATAAAAAATGGGTTTAAAAAGTAGTTTACATAATTTAAAAGAAAAGTATAGAGGCACCAAAATGGCTCCAGCCTTTAATGCGTTGCATACTTTTTTATACTTGCCAAATGAGACCACACACAACGGAACTCATATAAAAGTAGCCGACGATTTAAAACGTACAATGAATACAGTGATTATGTCGCTTATTCCGTGTTTAATCTTTGGGATGTTTAATGCAGGTTATCAACATCATTTAGCAATTGGTGAAATTCAAGCGATTTCAGAAGGCTTTTTTAGAAGTGAATTCTGGACTATGGATAATTTTACAGTTGGTTTCTGGAAAATATTACCATTGGTAATTGTATCGTATGGTGTTGGTTTAGGTGTTGAATTTATTTTTGCTATTATTAAAAACCACGAAGTAGAAGAAGGCTATTTGGTAACAGGAATGTTAGTGCCTTTAATTGTGCCTATTGATATCCCGTTATGGATGTTAGCAGTTGCAGTAATATTTGGAGTAGTGATCGGTAAAGAAATATTTGGAGGTACAGGAATGAATATCTTAAATCCTGCTTTAACTATTCGTGCATTTTTATTCTTTGCCTACCCAACATGGATGTCTGGAGACAAAGTTTGGGTACATGGAGCTGTAGAAAGAGATGGACTAATTGCTTCCGGACAAAATTTAGATGCTATTTCTGGAGAAACCATATTAGGAAGTTTAGCACAAAATAATGATGTTACTTATTCGGTAATGGATATGTTCTACGGATTTATTCCAGGATCAATTGGCGAAACATCAACTTTATTAATACTATTAGGAGGATTGTTTTTAATCTTTACTAAAATAGGAAGCTGGAGAATCATGTTATCCTCAATTATAGGAGCATTAGTTATGGGGATTATTTTTAATGGTGTTGTAGATTTAGGTTGGATAAATGAAGGCAGTAAGTTTCATGGTTTAATGGATACAACGTTTTGGCATCACTTACTCATTGGTGGTATGGCATTTGGTATTGTGTTTATGGCTACCGATCCAGTAACAGCATCACAAACCAATAGAGGAAAGTGGATTTATGGATTTTTTATAGGCTTTATTTCAATTATGATTCGTGTCTTTAATCCTGCATATCCAGAAGGTGTGATGCTTGCTATTTTATTAATGAATGTATTTGCACCAACAATAGACCATTATGTGGTGCAAGGCAATGTAAAGAAAAGATTAAAACGTATAAAAGTTAAAAGCACCTAAAATGCACTTAAGTTAATAAAAGTGAAAGAGAAAACCGAAAATTTAAAATAAGTTTAAAGATATTTAATTAGTTAAAAGTAAAGCGTAAAAAATGATAGAAATAACTTTAGACACTAAATAAGATGGAAAAGAGAATAGATAAAAACTCATATACTATACTATTTGCTATTGTAATGGTTATAGTTGTAGGTTCAATATTGGCATTTGCAGCATCTGGATTAAAAGATAGAATAAACGAAAATAAGCGCATAGAAAAGCAACAAAATATTTTGTATGCAATGGGAGTAAATGAAAATGAAGGAAGTAGTGCCATTTTTGTTTCTACCGATAATGTAGCAGACGAGTTTTCAAAATACATTACAAAGCAATTGATAATACAAGATGGTAATGTAACCGAAGATTCAACAGCATACTTAATTGATATTAAAAAAGAAAAGGCTTTAGCAAAAGAAGCATCTTACTCAAGAAGGTTGCCATTATTTATTGGTGAAAAAGATGGAAAGACATTTTATATTGCTCCAATTAGAGGCAAAGGTCTTTGGGATGCCATTTGGGCTTATGTTGCTATGGATAAAGATATGGTTGTACAAGGAATTTTATTCGATCATAAAGCGGAAACACCTGGTCTTGGAGCAAACATAAACAAACGCTTTTTTATGGACGATTTTATTGGCGAACATCTATTTGATGAATCTGGTACATTTAAAGGAGTTGATGTAGCCAAAGGAAATGCAGATCCAACAAATAAAGATAAAACAGATAATGAGGTCGATGCAATTGCAGGTTCAACAATAACAGGAGATGGAGTTTCAGCAATGATTAGAAGTGATTTAAAATTGTATGTGCCTTATTTTGAAAAGTTAAAAAGTGACTAAAGTGCACTAAAGTATTTAAAGTTGAAAATGATATAGAAGTTATTTAGTGTTGGAGTAACTTAAGGCACTATAAGTACTTAAAACTTTAGACACTTAAAACTAAAATATGACAAATAAGGAGTTTGCTGAAAGATTAGAAAAAAGGACAATTAAATTTGCTGTTGAAATTATAAATTTGTCAGCAAGTTTACCTAAAACAACAGAAGCGTTAGTTATTAGAAATTAACTTTCAAAATCTGGAACAAGTGTAGGAGCAAATTATAGAGAAGCCAATAGAAGTAGAAGTAAGAAAGATTTTAAAAATAAGATTAAAATTAGTCTAGCTGAAGCAAGTGAAACAAATTATTGGTTAGAAATAGTAGAAGAAATTAACTGGATAACAAAAGAAAATTTAAAAGAGATAAGAAAAGAAGCAAAAGAGTTATTAGCCATTTTTACATCAATAGCTAAAAAACTTTAGACACTTATAACTTAAAAATAACTTTAGTGCATTTTAGGCACTTAAAACTTATAACTTAAAAAATTTATGGGCTTACTTTCAAAAAAAGATGCAAATTTAATCTTAGACCCATTAGCCGATAATAATCCAATTACAATACAAGTACTTGGTATATGTTCTGCTTTGGCAATTACTGCGGAATTAGAAGCTTCTATAGTAATGGCAGTTTCTGTATTGTTTGTAATGGGAGCTGGTAATGTGGTTATTTCGTTAATGCGGAATATTATCCCTTCTAAAATTAGAATTATTGTTCAACTAATTGTTGTTGCAACTTTAGTTATAATAGTTGATTTAGTTTTAAAAGCTTTTGCTTACGAGTTAAGTAAAACACTATCTGTATTTGTAGGATTAATTATTACCAATTGTATTATAATGGGACGTTTTGAAGCTTTCGCTTTAGCAAATGGTACTTGGCGATCTTTTCTTGACGGAATAGGAAATGCTGCTGGTTATGGGTTAATTCTTATAATAGTAGGATTCTTTAGAGAACTTTTAGGTTCTGGAACTTTATTAGGTTTTCCAGTATTAGGAAACCCAATTCCAGGAGAATTAACAGGATTATATGCCTTAGGATATGAAAATAACGGATTTATGTTATTATCGCCAATGGCATTAATAGTTGTAGGAATTATTATTTGGATACAACGTAGTAGAAATACTGCATTAATTGAAGATCATTAAATAGTAAGCAGTGGTCAGTATTCAGTAGGCAGTAATTAATTGAAGTAAAAGAATAGATAAAATGAAATTTCAAGATTTATTAGCATATAAAAAATCATTTGATTTGGCGATGCAAATTTTTGAGGTATCAAAAAATTTTCCAAAAGAAGAAACATATTCTTTAATTGACCAAATAAGAAGATGGTCAAGAAGTGTAACAGTAAATATTTCCGAATCCTATAGGAAAAGAAAATATCCAAAGCATTTTGTAAGTAAACTTACAGGTAGTGATGCTGAAAATTCTGAAACACAAACTTGGCTTGAGTTTTCTTTAGCTTGTAAATATATAAATGAAGAAATATTTAAAGAACTAACAAATAAAAGTGAAGAAGTAGGAAAGTTAATCAATTATATGATATTACATCCAGAGAAGTTTGGAGTTAAATATAACTGAATACTGAACACTGAACACTGAACACTGAACACTTTAACAATGGAATATTTAGAATTAATTTTTAAATCAATATTTATAGATAATATGGTATTTGCCACATTTCTCGGAATGTGTTCTTACCTTGCAGTATCTAAAAAAGTAGCAACTGCAGTAGGTCTTGGTGCAGCAGTAATTTTTGTGCTAATGGTAACTGTACCTTTAAACTGGTTATTAGATCAGTATATATTACAGCCAGGAGCTTTAATATGGTTAGGTCCAGAATTTGCAGACTACGATTTAAGTTTCTTGTCATTTATATTATTTATTGCAACCATTGCTACAATGGTACAATTGGTAGAAATTGTAGTAGAAAAATTTGCACCAGCATTATATAATTCACTCGGTATTTTTTTACCGCTTATTGCAGTAAACTGTGCTATTCTCGGAGGTTCTTTATTTATGCAATCCCGTGAAATTCCAACACTTAGTTTAGCAACTGTGTATGGAATAGGTTCTGGCATAGGATTTTTCTTAGCTATTCTAACTATTGCAGCAATTCGAGAAAAGATTAGATATTCAAATGTTCCGCCAGCTTTAAGAGGATTAGGAATTACGTTTATTATAACAGGATTAATGGCAATTGGTTTTATGAGTTTTGGAGGTATGCTAACAGGAGGAGATGAAGAAACTGAATTAAAAGAAAAAATTGTCAAAATTGATTCTGAAAAAAAGGAAAAAAAAGAAACAAAAGAAGCGGTTACTAAACTTAACGGAAGTATAGCTGATAACAAAACAAAAGTAATCGAGTAATATGATATTAGTCGCAGGAACATTAGGAACAATTTTAGTAACAGTAGCCTCTTTTTTAATAATTACCTTGTTATTAGTAGGCTTGTTATTGGTTGTAAAACAAAAATTAGCACCATCTGGTCCAGTAACGTTAACCATTAATGGCGAACGAAAAATTGAAGTCGCATCTGGAGATAATTTATTAACCACATTAAGTGCTCAAAAAATATTTTTACCATCAGCCTGTGGAGGAGGAGGAACCTGTATTCAATGCGAATGCCATGTGCTTTCTGGTGGAGGTGAAGCATTACCAACCGAAACACCACACTTTTCTCGTAAAGAATTAAAAGAAGGTGTACGCTTATCATGTCAGGTTAAGGTAAAACAAGATATGGAAATCACGATTCCAGAAGAAATATTCGGAATTAAGAAATGGGAAGCAACAGTGGTTTCAAACTATAATGTTGCAACATTTATTAAAGAGTTTATTGTAGAAATTCCAGAAGATATGGGTTACAAAGCTGGAGGATATATTCAAATTGAAATCCCAAATACAGAAGTTAAATTTTCTGACATGAATGTCGATGCACATCCTGAAGAACATCCAGGAGAACCAGATAAATTTAAAGACGATTGGGAAAAGTTTAAGCTTTGGCCTTTAGTAATGAAGAATACAGATAGTGTTGAAAGAGCATATTCAATGGCTTCTTATCCAGCCGAAGGCAGAAAGATCATGCTTAATGTACGAATTGCAACGCCTCCTTTTGATGGAAATAAAGGCGGATGGATGGATGTAAATCCAGGTATTGCATCATCGTATATATTTAACCAAAAGCCAGGCGATAAGGTTACTATTTCTGGACCTTATGGTGAGTTCTTTATTAATGAGTCTGATGCTGAAATGCTATATGTTGGTGGTGGAGCAGGAATGGCTCCAATGCGTTCGCATTTATATCAATTGTTCGAAACCTTAAAAACAGGGCGTAAAGTAACGTATTGGTATGGAGGACGATCTAAAGCTGAATTGTTTTATGTTGAGCATTTTAGACATTTAGAAAATAATTTCCCTAATTTTAAATTCTTTATTGCTTTGTCTGATCCTGCTGAAGCAGATAACTGGAAAGTGAAAACAGATATCAGCGATGAAAAAGGAGATGGATTTGTTGGCTTTATTCATCAAGTAGTAATCGACCAATACTTATCTAAACACGATGCTCCTGAAGATATAGAACTCTATTTTTGTGGTCCTCCATTAATGAACCAAGCGGTTCAGAAAATGGGAGAAGACTTTGGTATTCCTGATGAGAGTATTAGATTCGATGATTTTGGAGGTTAAATGGATTTTAGACCTGTCAGGTTTTTAAAACCTGTGAGGTCTCAATATGTCTTTAAAACCGATGCGAAAGTGTTGGTTTTTTTATGTATTTTAGATAGAATATGGCATTGTTTAAAAATAAATACAGAATTGAATCTACACGATTAAAAAATTGGGATTATTCTAATGATGGCTATTATTTTATAACTATTTGTACCCAAAACCGTAATCATTTTTTTGGCGAAATCATGGATTCTAAAATGCAATTAAATGGCATCGGAAAATTAGCAAAAAAATTTTGGTTACAAATTCCATTGCAATTTGATTACGCCGTTTTGGATTCATATGTAATTATGCCAAATCATGTTCATGGTATTGTGGTTATTGATAACAATGATAATTGTAGAGGCGTGATTAATCACGCCTCTACAGGTGGCGTAACAAAACATCATAACCCAATGTTGCATAATAATGTATCACGAATTATACGATGGTATAAAGGTAGAACAACATTTGAATCTAGAAAAATCAACACAGAATTTGGATGGCAATCTAGATTTTATGATCATATTGTTAGAAATGAAAAATCATTAAATAGGATTAAAGAGTACATCAAAAATAATCCTAAAATGTGGCATCGAGATAGGAATAATAATGCTGGATTAAAAATGTAATATTTAATAGCACTATTTCGCCAATGGCATAAAGTAGATACTTTGAAGCTCGATTTTCTTTTATCATGTTTTGTCTAATTCGTCTAAAAAATTTTATCATTATTTCAAATTATTTGATTTAGTACGTCCGCAAGCGGCTATCTTAACCAAAGGTCTACCAGACCTTTGATTTTACTTTGTAAAATGTTGTTTCGATAATGAAAGAATTTAATCATGATATAAATGTTTTGTCATTTCGAACCGAATATAATGAGTGTGAGAGACCGAAGGTTCGACGTAGCCAAATCTCATAATGAGATGTCTCGACTGCGCTCGACATGACAATAAAGGATTTAAGAAAGAATTTAATCATTGCTTGTTTATTTTACATTTAATCAAGAGAATTCCTCGAAGCTCTGCTTCGGGGTTTAGAAACTAAGTGAT
>CAYRVY010000030.1:1615-12669 GCA_964427695.1 uncultured Flavobacteriaceae bacterium | reverse complement strand
AGGAAATACCGCTTAAAAGAAAGAATGCAGCTTTTCAACCTATTTTACATGCACTCCAAATTATTCCAGTTTCGTTAGACTATGATAAAGATAATATTGTATTAACAGAAGGCATTTATGATTTTTACGCTTTCAATTTATTTAAAAAATCAAAGAAGCTAAACTTTTTTCCATGTAGTAATGCTGATTCTATTCAGCATCATATTTCGTATATGATTTTTCTTGGAAAAAAGTACAGTGCAATTTGGGATTTAGATAAAGATGGAGATGATGGATATAAAAAAGCAAAAAAATCTTTTGGAGACGAAGAATGTAAAAAATGGGGTTTTTATAAAAAAGGTAGAAAGCGAAAAGTTATACTCCAAGACTTATTTGAAGGAAGTGACTTAAAACTAATTAAAAACAAACTAAACTTGTCTACTTATACTAAATTTACAAAAATCATTGTAGCGTTATATCATTCATCAAAGAAAAAAAGTATTTTAAAATTGATTAGTGACAAAACAAAAGAAAATTTCAGTTTGATAGAGTCAGAAATATTAGAAAGAATTAAGCTATAAAATAAAATTTAAAATAGCGACATTTCTAATTTAGAAAACATTTCAACGTTATTAAATCCTGAAGTTGTGCAAAGCATTATGGATAATGCGCTTTAGTTTATAATTTCACTTACTCAAAATAACTAAACGTATCACCATCTTTTATGTTGAGTAGTGTTTCATAAATCATGCGTATTACATTTTCAACATCGTTTTTGTGTACCATTTCTACTGTGGTATGCATATAGCGTAATGGCAAAGAAATTAATGCCGAAGCAACGCCTCCATTACTATATGCAAAGGCATCTGTATCTGTTCCTGTGGCACGAGATAAAGCTGCACGTTGAAAAGGAATTTTATTTTCTTCGGCAGTATCTATAATTAAATCACGTAATTTTTGTTGGACAGCAGGAGCGTAAGCAATAACTGGACCTTTACCAATTTCGCAATGACCTTCTTTCTTCTTGTCTATCATTGGAGTAGTGGTATCATGTGTAACATCTGTTACTATTGCAACATTGGGTTTAATAGTTTCAGTAATCATTTGTGCACCGCGTAATCCAATTTCTTCTTGAACCGAGTTTGTGATATATAATCCAAAAGGAAGTTTCTTTTTATTTTCATGAAGTAAACGTGCTACTTCAGCAATCATAAATCCTCCCATTCTATTATCTAAAGCACGACACACAAAATTGTTTTTGTTAAGAATATGAAACTCATCAGGATAGGTGATTACACAACCAACATGAATGCCAAGTTTTTCTACTTCAGCTTTCTTTTTACAACCAACATCTATAAAAATATTATCTGGTTTTGGAGGCATTTCTTTTGCTCTACTTCTAGTATGTATTGCTGGCCAACCAAAAACGCCTTTAATAATACCTTTTTTAGTATGAATATTCACAATTTTACTTGGTGCGATTTGGTGATCGCTTCCACCATTTCTAATCACATAAATTAAACCGTTGTCTGAAATATAATTAACATACCAAGAAATTTCATCGGCATGACCTTCGATGACAACCTTATATTTTGCTTTCGGGTTTATTACACCAACAGCAGTACCATATGTGTCTGTAATGAATTCATCAACATAAGGTTTAAGGTAATTCATCCAAAGTTTTTGTCCATCCCATTCGTAGCCAGTTGGTGCAGCATTGTTTAAATATTTTTCTAAAAAGGAAATCGATTTTTTGTTTAATATGCTCTTCTTTGCCATGTATAAAAATTTTGCACTAAAATAATAATATTAATACTATTTTAAGGTTTAAGAGTATGTAAATTATTAATTTTGCTCTGTTAAAATTCTTTTAGATATTATTAGACGTAATGAAATATTTAAGGTACATCTTTTTTCTGTTTCCAATGTTAATTTTTGCCCAAATTGAAGAAGTTGAGCAAGACTCTACAGAGTATGAATACATTATAGTTGAAGGTGATTCTATCCATAGAATTGCAATTAATTTGGATGAGGTTATGTTATTGCATAAACTGAAGTTTAATAGTAAAGAAGACCGAAGACGTTATTTAATTTTACGCCGAAAAACAATAAAAGTATATCCTTACGCAAAATTAGCAGCCGAACGACTGGAATCATTAAACGAGCGTTTAGATAAAATTGAACGGAAACGTGATAAGAAACGCTACGCAAAAAGAATTCAGAAATATATTGAAGGGGAGTTTTCTGAAAAACTGAAGAAATTTACCAGAACAGAAGGCCAGATTTTAATAAAACTTATACATAGGCAAACAGGAAAAACTACTTTCGAGCTAATTAAAAAATTACGTAGTGGTTGGCGTGCCTTTTGGTTTAATAATACGGCAAGGCTATTTGATATGTCATTGAAAAAAAAGTTCGACCCTTTAAATGAAAAGGAAGATTATTTAATTGAAGATGTTTTGCAACGCAACTTTCAAAGCGGACGATTAGAACGTCAAAAATCTCCTCTCGATTTAAACTTTTTTGATCTCACAGATAAATGGCTAAAACCAGCTTCTATAACACCTACAAATGAAAATTCAAACTAAATTAGAAGAGCAATTAAACTCTATTTCTCATGCTGTTGGTGCATTATTAGGAATTGCAGGACTGGTTTTGCTTATAGTATTACGAACAAATAATGCAGATTGGGGTTTATTTAGTGTTATTGTTTATGGTATTTCAATTATTGCATTATTTACGGCATCTACTTTATACCACGCAGTAAGAGGAGAAAAGCTAAAATATTATTTTAGAATTGTTGACCATATTGGCATTTATTTTTTAATTGCAGGCACTTACACACCAGTTTTGCTCATAACTTTAGAAGAAAGTTTAGGATGGACTTTGTTTTGGATTGTTTGGGGAATTGCTGCTTTTGGTATAATTCTTAAACTTTTTTTTACTGGTCGTTTCGAAATCTTTTCTACTTTACTGTATTTAGTTATGGGTTGGTTAATTGTATTTGATTTTTATAATCTAGCTGAAGCAATAGGAAGTAGTGGCGTGTTATGGTTTTTTGCAGGAGGAATGTTTTATACAGTAGGTATCCTATTTTATGCTATAAAACGTATTCCTTATAACCATGTTATTTGGCACTTTTTTGTTCTTGCAGGTGCTCTTTGCCACTTTTTTATGATATTGTTTTATGTTATTTAATAGCCGTTACAGAAGCAATTTATAATTATAATAAGGAAAACCACAACCATAGAGTTCAAGGATTAAAAATTCGTTAAAGTATTTAAGAATTTGCTTAAATACGTAAATAATGATATATTTGTATGACAAAAACCAAGTATGATGCCATTAGAATTAATTTGTACCCGAGCAGAAGCAAACCAGAAACAACTATTAAACTGTATATCCACATTAGAAACTTTGGCAGTAAGTTTTAAAAAAACAGCTCAATTGCTATCAATTGCTGGTAATGAAGTACGTTTAAAAATATTGTTTCTTTTAAATAAGGAAAATGAATTATGTCCTTGCGATATAGCAGATATTCTCGAGATGAGTGTACCAGCAATTTCTCAACATATACGCAAAATTAAAGATGCAGGCATCATAACATCAAGACGTGAAGGGCAAACCTTATATTACTCTTTAAATAATGACGAAACAGATATTTTGAATAGTATATTCAAGTTTATAAAATTAGAAAGAAAGACAGCATAAATTTAAAAATAATGAAAACAGGACAAACACCAAAAAATGCAGCATATACAGGTTTGTTTGCTGCAATTGCTGCATCCTCGTGTTGTATTCCACCTGTAATTGCATTAATCGCTGGTGTAGGTGGTAGCGCATCAGTTTTATCATGGATGGAACCTTTTAGACCATATTTAATCGGTTTTGCTGTGATAGCTATTGGTTATGCATGGTATAATTACTTCAAACTTAAAAAAACAGACAATTGTGATTGTGAAATAGACAAAAAGCCTAAATGGTTTCAAACCAAAGGTTTTTTAATAGGCATAACATTGTTTGCAGCCATATCAATCAGCTTCCCTTATTATGCACATACCTTTTATCCAGATAATAAAAAAGAAGTAGTTATTACCAACGTGTCTCATATTCAAAACGTAAATTTTAAAGTTGAAGGAATGACTTGTGCTTCATGTGAAGCAAATATTAAACATACTGTTAATAAATTAGAAGGTATTTTGACTATTAGTGTTTCATACGAGAATGGAAATGCAGAAATAAAGGTTGACACATCTAAAACAAGTATTGATGATATAGAAAAAGCGGTTAATTCAACAGGATATAAAGTAATAAAAATTCAATAAAATGAGTAGCATAAAGCATCACTGGGAAAATGTTTATGAAACTAAAAAGGATGATGAAGTAAGTTGGTATCAAGAAAACCCAACGAGTTCTTTAAATTTAATAACTGCTCTTAATTTAAATAAAGATGCTGTAATTATAGATATTGGAGGAGGCAATTCTAATTTAACCAGAGCGCTTCAAAAGCAAGGATTTTTTAATCTTTCGGTATTGGATATTTCTAAAAAAGCATTAGAAAAAACTAAAACTAAATTAGGAGATAACGGAAGCATAGTTAAATGGATTGTCTCTAATGTTCTTGAGGTTAAGCTTAAACAAAAATATGATCTATGGCACGACAGAGCTACTTTTCATTTTTTGACACAAAAAAGTGATATTGTTAAGTATGTAAATATTGTAAACAGCGCTATTAAAAATAACGGCTATCTAGTATTGGCTACTTTTTCTAAGTCTGGACCAAAGAAGTGTAGTGGATTAGATATTATGCAATACGATAAAGAAAAACTACAAGAGCTATTTGGTAAACAATTTAAATTGGTTAAATCTTTTGAAGAAGTGCATCGAACGCCATATAATACAGAGCAAAATTTTATTTATAATTTATTTCAAAAAATAAAAAAAATGCCAGCAATTAGTTTAGAATCTATAATTACCTGCCCAAAGTGTGGACACAAAAAAGAAGAAGAAATGCCAACAGATTCCTGTCAGTTTTTATACGAATGTGAAAATTGTAAAACTGTTTTAAAGCCAAATAAGGGAGATTGTTGTGTGTATTGTTCGTATGGTACAATGCCTTGTCCACCAATTCAAGAAAACAAAAGTTGCGGCGACTCTAGTATTGTTAAAAAATAAATATGGAAAAAGAACCACATAGATTACCTTCAGATTTAATTTTAGATATTAAAACAAGGCTTAAAACATTAAGCGGACAAATTAACGGCATTGTTAGAATGCTTGATGTAGGTAAAGACCCTGAACAAATCAACATTCAGTTCAAATCCATAGACAAGGGTATTCAAAAAGCTCATTTTTTATTGCTAGACGAAGCCTATAGAAAAGCACTTGCTATTGGAATAGTAAATGCCGTAGATTCATGTCCAGGAAACTGTGGTAATGAAGACAAAATAGAATACTTAAAGCGTGAATTCCCAAATTTAGAACTAGCCGATTTAACTACTAAACTAAAAGAAATTCAAACTATTGAAAACCGCTTAAAAGACTACAACGAAAAAAAAGTGTAAAAAAAATTTGTTCACCGCCTCCTTTAGGTTCTCATATTTGTACTATTAATAACTTAAACTCTAAAAAATGAAAAGAGAAGTTGAAATATTTACAGCAGGTTGTCCAGTATGTCAACCAATAGTACAATTAGTAAAAGATGCAGCTGGTAATGATTGCAATATTACTATTCATAACTTATCTGAACAATGTGAAAGCAAAATATGTATCACAAAAATGGAGGAATATGATGTAAAAAGACTCCCTGCCATTGCAGTTAACGGGAAATTGTTAAGTTGCTGTACAAATGTAGAAATAACAAAAGACAGTTTGATAAATGCAGGAATAGGTAACTGTTAAGTATGGCAATTAACAATAAAAAAGTATCCATTGGAACTGCTGTGTTTTCAGCAGTTTCTTTAAAACTTTGTTGTTGGGGACCATTGTTGCTAACAGGAGTTATTGGAATTAGTGGCAGTTCAACCTATTTTTCTTGGCTTACTATCTTTAAACCGTATCTATTAACTATTGCATTTTTATCTTTAGGCTTTGCCTTTTATCAAGTATTTAAAAAGAAAAAGATAGATGATTGTAGTTACTGCGAAACAAAAAAAGTATCGTTCTTTAAGTCGAAGTTTTACATTTGGTTAGTTGCTATGTTTGTTGTTGTGATGACTTTAGTTTCTTATTACCCTCAATTATTTCATCAATCGTTTAAAAAAGAAATTGTTGCAGTAAATAAAACGGACACGCAAGTTTTAAAGTTAAATATAGAAGGAATGGTTTGTACAAGTTGTGAATTGAATATTTATCATTCAGTAAGCAAAATGTATGGTGTTATAAATGTTAGGTCGTCGTATAAAGAAGGTATAACTGTTGTTGAATTTGACACCTTTAAAACTAATAGCAATGAAATAATAGAAATGATTAAATCAAAAGGTTACATAATTAAAAACAGAAATAATGAGTAGAATAATTAATTTATTGATAATCATCTTTTCAGCAACAGCAGTATTTGCTCAAGGACCACCAATTACAACTGAAACACCTATTATGCTTGGTATTGAAGGTAATGGAATAAGAACATTTGGCAAATTTATTTCTAAAGAAAATGTAACTATTTATGTGCAACCTATAGGTATTCCGTATAATATTACGACAAAATTTCAAGTAGGTGCAATATTCCCTTTTAAATTTATAACTCCTAAAGAATCTAATACAACAGGAGGTTTTGCAGATATGACTGTTTTTGCTAAATACCAACTTTATAAAAAAGACGAAACTGCAAAAACGTTTAGAATTTTAGGCTTGGTTAAGCAAACGTTCCCAACAGGAAAGACATCTTCAAGTTCTGCAATTGGTTCTGGTCTTTCTCAAACCTATGTTGGTGTTGTTTTAGGAAAGTTAACCACCAAAATAGGCGTATATAGTGATTTTGGATATAACATAACCAATAAAAATGCGTCAGATAATTTTATCTATAATTTTTCATTTGGCGTACCATTATTACCACATAAATACCCTCAAAATCAACTCAATACATATTTAGAATTTAATGGTAATTATGTGTTAGATCCAAAAATACATATACTATTTATTTCTCCAGGATTACAATTTATTCCTGGACGACGTATTTTGTTTGAAACCAGTTTTCAAATTCCGATAGTTCAAAATAACATTACGACAAACAAAACAAACTACATGGTTTTATTAGGAACACGATTTTTATTAAATTAAATTTTATATTATGAAACGTACATTTAAAAAATCAGGGTTATTAATTCTTACAATTGCTTTTTTGTTTACTTCAACAATTAATGCACAAACAAAAGAAGAAAAGCGCATTTATATAAAAATAGAAGTAAAGGGACTAGCTTGTCCTTTCTGCGCTTTTGGGATGGAAAAAGAACTTAAAAAAGTTTCTGGAGTAGAAAGTGTTGAGATAGAATTAAAAGAAGGTTTAGCTTATATTTCTACACCAATAGAACAGATGCCTACAAACGAAAGTCTTGAAAAAATAATTAGAGATGCTGGATTTACTGTTGGTGAAATTGAATATAGTAATAAGCCTTTTATTATAAAAAAACCCAAAGATTAGGGTTATTTCACATAAGTAATTTTAATACTGATCATTTACTTTGCAACATCATTGCAAGTAATAATTAGTATATTTGTTCTCAATGAAGTTTTTAGCGTTTATACTATCTGTCTATATTTTGGCACTTAACTTTGCACCTTGCGAAGATACTGTTGCTATAGATAATGATATTAAAATTGTGATAGTGCAAAATATATATATGGATTTTGATCATTCAGATTATGATTTATGTTCACCTTTTTGCCAATGTCATTGTTGTCATATTCACGCTACATCTTTTTATTTAGATGATTCATCTCAAGAATCACACGAAATATCTACTAAAATTTACTTACATTTTGATGATTTAGGAAAAGATATTTCTAATTCCATACTTCAACCACCTCGGGTTTAATGTCATTTCTGCAAAGGCAGGAATCTTATTATTAAAAGTTCTTAATATCAATTAAGGATTACAAATCAATTAATATAACATTTAACTCATTATTTATGATTAACAAAATCATTCATTTATCAATACACAATAAATTCATTGTTGGCTTGTTTATTCTTGTACTTATTGGAGCAGGAACGTATTCAATGATGACCATAAAACTGGGATCAGTCCCAGATATTACCAACAATCAAGTACAAATAATTACTGTAGCTCCCAATTTAGGCACTGAAGATATTGAGCAATTTGTTACCTATCCAATCGAGTTGGCTGTTGCCAATTTACCAAGTGTCATTGAACTGCGTTCTGTATCGCGCTTCGGACTTTCAGTAGTAACCATAGTATTTAAAGACGAAATGGGTACCTATTTGCCCAGACAACTCGTTCAGGAAAAACTCACCGAAATAGAAGAAGATATTCCCGAAGGTTTTGGTAAGCCGTTTATGGCTCCAATTGCTACAGGATTGGGTGAAATTTATCAATATTCGCTTGTTCCAAAAAAAGGATTTGAACATAAATATACACCTACTGAATTGCGTACCATACAAGATTGGATTGTAAAAAGACAAATGGCATTAGTTCCAGGAGTTGTAGAAATAAACTCTTTTGGTGGTAAAGTAAAACAGTACGAAATCGCTCTAAACCCAAACCGTTTAAACAGTATGGGAATTAGCATAAGCGAAGTATTTGAAGCATTAAAAAAAAACAACTCTAATACAGGTGGAGCTTATATTGAAAAAAACCACCAAGCTAATTTTATTCGAGGAGAAGGTTTGGCTCGAACTTTAGAAGACATAGAAAACATTGTTGTTGTAAACAATAAAAACACGCCTATTTTAATAAAAGATGTGGCAGATGCTGTACAATTTGGTTCGGCTGTTCGCTACGGAGCTTTTACCGAAGATGGTCAAGAGTCTGTTGGAGGACAAGTACTAATGCTTAAAGGAGAAAACCCTAATGAGGTTATTAAAAACGTTAAAGAACGCATTGCAACTATTCAAAAATCATTACCTGAAGGATTAGAAATTAAGCCATTTTTAGACAGAAGCGATCTCATTGCACGAACAACGAGTACAGTTACTAAAAACTTGATTGAAGGTGCGTTAATTGTTGTATTTGTATTGGTGTTTTTATTAGGAAGTTTGCGTGGAGGGTTACTTACAGCATCCATTATTCCGCTTTCGTTATTATTTGCGTTTATTTTAATGAAAGCAACAGGAGTTTGGGCAAACTTAATGTCCTTAGGAGCTATAGACTTCGGAATTATCGTTGATGGAGCTGTAATTATCGTAGAAGGAACTGTGCATCATATTGAAAAAAGGATTAAGAAAAGTAAAGCCGATTTTACATCAAAGGAAATGGACGAACTAAGTTATAAGTCCAGTAGCATGATGATGAATTCAGCTTTTTTTGGGCAATTAATTATTTTAATAGTGTTTACACCAATTTTATTTTTAACAGGCGTTGAAGGAAAAATGTTTCGCCCAATGGCATTTACCTTTGGGTTTGCAGTTCTCGGAGCATTATTATTGTGCTTAACTTATGTTCCTGTTATGGCATCATTATTTATGAAACCAACAGATCAAAATAAACGAACATGGTTTACTAATGTTGAAGATTGGTTAACAAGATTCAGTGATAAAATGATGCGAGGAATATTTAAAGTCTATAAGCCTATAATTCAAAGCGCTCTAAAATTCAGAAAAACAGTAATTGCCATAGCTTTAATTTTATTAGTGAGTGCAGGTTTTGTGTTTTCAAAAATGGGAGGCGAATTTATTCCAAAATTAGATGAAGGAGATATTGCAATGCAGATTATTATGAAACCCGGCAGTTCTTTATCCGAATCCATAAAAGTTTCAAAAGAAGTTGAAAATATTATCAATGCTAATTTTCCTGAAGTAATAACAATGGTTTCAAGAATTGGCGTTGCCGAAATCCCTACAGACCCAATGCCAATGGATATTGCCGATTGCTTTATCATTTTAGAAAAAGACACAAATAAATGGACTTCAGCAGTTACAAAAGCAGAATTAGTAGAAAAAATGCAAGAGAAATTAAAAGTAATAGTTGGTGCCAATTTTATTTTTACACAACCTGTTGAACTTCGATTTAATGAACTTCTTACAGGTGTTCGTGAAGATGTTGCTATTAAATTATATGGTAATGACTTAAAAGTTTTAGCAACCAAAGCGAAAGAAATGGCCGCAATAATTAAAACTGTAAAAGGAGCTGCTGATGTTAATACTGAAGCCACAGATGGACTACCACAAATTGCCGTAATTTATCAACGCGCAAAATTAGCAAAATACGGTTTAACAATCGATAAGCTAAATAGTTATGTAAGTACAGCTTTTGCAGGTGCAAATGCAGGGACAATTTTTGAAGGCGAAAAACGATTTGACCTTGTAGTTCGTTTTTCAAATACATACAGACAAAGCATAGACGATTTACGAAATCTTTTTGTGGATTTACCAAATTCTGACACTCAAATTCCACTTAAAGAATTGGCAGACATTAGTTATAAGCCAGGACCAATGCAAATATCCCGCGATAATACCTACAGAAGAGTTTCAGTAGGTGTAAATGTAAGAGGTCGTGACGTAGAATCTATGGTTGAAGAAATACAGCAAAAATTAGATGCTGAATTAGTTTTACCAGACGGATATTTTATTAAATATGGCGGCTCTTTTGAAAATTTAAAACGTGCCAAAGAGCGTTTGTTAATAGTAGTGCCTATTGCTTTATTCTTAATTTTTATACTCCTTTATTTTGCTTTACATTCTGTAAGTCAAGCTGCTATGATTTATATGGCAGTGCCATTGGCAGCCATTGGAGGAATTTTTAGCTTGTCGTTACGAGGTATGCCCTTTAGTATTTCGGCAGGTGTTGGTTTTGTAGTATTATTTGGCGTGGCAGTTTTAAACGGATTGGTTTTGGTTAGCAGATTTAATAGTTTAAAAGAAGAAGGGCTAATCAATGATTTAAAACAAAGAATATTAT
>CAYRVY010000030.1:0-1515 GCA_964427695.1 uncultured Flavobacteriaceae bacterium | reverse complement strand
TTTAATAGTTTAAAAGAAGAAGGGCTAATCAATGATTTAAAACAAAGAATATTATTAGCTACCAAAGAACGATTACGACCAATTTTACTGACTGCTATTGCTGCTATTATGGGCTTTGTGCCAATGGCAATCTCTGCTTCTGCAGGAGCTGAAGTACAACGCCCTTTAGCAACAGTTGTGATTGGTGGTTTAATATCATCAACCTTATTAACATTATTAGTGGTTCCTGTTTTATACTATTTTGTTGAAAGTAGATCGCAAAAAAGAAAGGATAAAAAAATAAGCAAAATGAATACATCAATAGCAACGCTATTACTCATAGGGTTTTTAACTTTTACAGGAACACAATCTACAATAGCGCAAGAAAATTTGCAAAAAATTTCTATTGAAGAAGCTGTTTTGATTGCTTTTGAAAATAATCCAAGTATAAAAGCTGCCAACATAGAGGTTGAAAAACAAGAAAGTTTAAAGAAGTCGGCTTTTGATTTAGATAAAACATCTATTTCTTATACAAAAGGACAAATAAACACTGTGCAGCAAGATTATCAATGGGAAATTTCACAAGACTTTAAATTTCCAACAGTTTATGCTACACAATCTAAATTACAAAAAGAGAAAATTGCTTTAAGCGAAGTTTCAATGGCACTCCAAAAAAATAACTTAAAACGTGACGTACGAGACACTTATATGCAGTTGCAGTACGCAAAAAGTAAGTTTGTTTTAATTGAAGAATTAGAAAAAGAATTTCAAAATTTTGCAGTTATTGCTAAAAAACGATTTGAAACAGGCGAAACTAATTTGATCGAAAAAATGGCTGCCGAAGGTAAACGAGAAGAAATACGCTTGTTAAAATCTGAAGCACAATTAGATATTGAAAACCTACGCAAACAACTTCAATTATTATTAAATATTGAAAGCATCGTTACTATTTCTGAAGCAGAATTAACAAAAATGCCTTTTAACACTATTGAAGATTTAGGAAACGAAAGCCCATTTTTAAAACTACAAGAGCAGATAGTAAACGTTTCAGAAAAAGAATACAAACTTGAAAAAGCACGTTTTTTACCTGATGTATCCGCAGGATATTTTAATCAACAAATTGAAGGTGTAAAGAATTTTTCGGGCTTTCAAGTAGGTGTAAAAGTACCTTTATTTTTTTGGTCTCAAAAAGGGCGTTCTCAAGCTGCTAAAAAAAATACGGAAATTGCAAAAATGAATTTCGAACAAACCAAATTAAATATTAATTCGGCGCTGCAAAACCAGCTTCAAGATTTCAAAAAATACAAAGCATCATTGTTGTATTATGAAACCAAAGGTTTGCAATTAGCCGATAAACTATTCTTTTTTGCCAACAAAGCATATAAAGAAGGCGAAGTTGGTTATGTAGAATATATTGCAACCTTAGAACAAGCCGTACAGATTAAAAGAGATTACTTAAACAGGCTTAATTTGTACAACCAAACTATAAATGAAATTAACTATTTAACAGGAAAATATAATTAAGATAAAAAAGAA
>CAYRVY010000029.1:0-12826 GCA_964427695.1 uncultured Flavobacteriaceae bacterium | reverse complement strand
AACGATAAAACTAAAGACGATATTGTTTGGGCATTTTCCATTTTACGCTCTAAAATTTTATCGATAAAACCTTTGTTGTATTTAGGAAAATCTGCTAAATGTACACTTTCAAAAGTTTCTTTATTGGTAACAGAATTCAAATCTAAATATAACTTGTCCATAAAGAAAGGCGCAATAGGTGCTGCAAGTTTTGCGATAGTAACCATACACGTGTATAGCGTTTGGTAAGCTGAAATTTTATCTTGTTGGTAATCGCCTTTCCAGAAACGTCTTCTGCTTAAACGCACGTACCAATTACTTAAATAATCTTGTGTGAAATCTGAAATTGCTCTTGCTGCTTTTGTTGGTTCGTAATCTGTATAATATTCATCCACTTTCTGGATTAAAGTATGTAACTCCGATAAAATCCAACGGTCAATTTCTGGTCTTTCGATTAACGGAATATCGTCTTCAACGTATTTAAATTTATCAAGATTAGTATATAGTGTGAAAAATGAATAGGTGTTGTAAAGCGTTCCAAAAAACTTGCGCCTTACTTCAGCGATGCCTTCAGCATCAAATTTTAAATTATCCCAGGGATTTGCATTGGCAATCATATACCAACGCGTTGCATCTGCTCCATAGGTGGATAAGGTTTCGAAAGGGTCTGCTGCGTTACCTAAACGCTTGGACATTTTTTGACCATTCTTGTCTTGCACCAAACCATTAGACATTACATTTTTATAAGCCACCGAATCGAAAACTATCGTGCTAATTGCATGAAGCGTATAGAACCAGCCTCTTGTTTGGTCAACCCCTTCAGCAATAAAATCGGCTGGAAAAGCTCCAGCCCCTTTTAATTTCCCCAAAGGGGAAAAATTCATTTTCAATTGTACATGAATCTTATTTAAAACAGAATCTATATCTCCAATTACTTCTTCATTTTTAAAACGAATAACATTATATCCTAAATCTTCTAAAATTTCAGTTCTTAATTTATCGGCTACTTGAACTTCTGGTTTACTATGATATCCTCCATCAACTTCAACAATTAAACGTTGTGATAAACATACAAAATCAACTATAAATTGATCGATTATATGTTCTCTTCTAAATTTATAACCTTCAAGTTTTTTACCTCTTAAAGATTCCCAAAGCACTTTTTCAGTTTCTGTTGGGTTTTTCTTTCTTTCTTCTTTTAGTTGCTTTATTAAATGATAAGATGATTTTCTTGCAGTTTCATAACCGTAAGATTTATCAAGTCCTCCTTCGGAGGATTTAGGAGGCAATTCAAAAGGATAATGCCATTGTGCATAAGGCATAGAACCTGAATCGAACCAAACATCAATTAAATCGCTTTCACGCTTCATTGGTTTTCCAGATGGAGACACTAATATAATTTTATCAACTATACTTTTATGTAAATCGATTTTATCGTAATTCTCTTCTGAATTGTTACCTACTTCAAAATCTTTAAAAATGTCCAATGGGATAAATCCCATTGTAACTGCTTTTTGCATTTCATCTTTAAGCTCTTCAACCGAGCCTATACAAATTTCTTCTTTGCCATCTTCGGTTCTCCAAATTGGTAGCGGAATTCCCCAAAAACGAGAACGTGATAAGTTCCAGTCATTAGCATTTTTTAACCAATTACCAAAACGTCCTTCTCCTGTAGATTTTGGTTTCCAATTAATCGTTTCGTTAAGCTCAAACATTCTGTCCTTAACATCAGTCACTTTAATAAACCAAGAATCTAACGGATAGTATAAAATTGGTTTGTCTGTACGCCAACAATTTGGATAGCTGTGTTTGTATTTTTCTACCTTAAATGCCTTATTTTCCTCCTTTAATTTAATAGCCAATTCAACATCTACAGAACGCTCTGGAGCTTCACCATCATTATAATATTCGTTCTTTACATATTTACCAGCAAATTCTCCCATTTCTGGGCGAAAACGCCCTTGCAAATCTACAAGAGGCACTAAATTACCATCTGTATCTTTTACTAATAAAGGCGGAACTTCTGGTGTTGCTTGTTTGGCGACCATAGCATCATCCTGACCAAAGGTTGGTGCTGTATGTACTATTCCTGTACCATCTTCGGTAGTTACAAAATCTCCAGCAATCACTCTAAAGGCATTTTCTGGGTTATCGTTTGGCAAGGCGTAAGGTAATAATTGTTCGTAGCGAATGCCTACTAAATCTTTTCCTTTGCATTCTTTTACAACATAAAACGGAATAAATTTATCTCCAGAATTATATGCTAATAATTCAGTCTTGTCCTTAACTTGATTAAACTTTCCAGCAAATTGTTTTCCTACCTGATTTTTAGCTAAAACCACATTTATTGCCTCGAAGGTGTATTGATTATACGTTTCTACCAACACATAATCAATTTTGTTACCAATGGTTAATGCTGTATTGCTCGGAAGCGTCCAAGGAGTGGTGGTCCACGCTAAAAAGAAAGCCTCATTTGCCCATCCTAAATCCTTCCCTTTGGGAAGGACTTTTATGTCTTTATTCTCCAAAGGAGGAGAAATTTTAAACGCTTTAAAAATAGAATTTCCCTCTGCTCTCTTTCCTTTGGAAAGGGTTGGGGATAGGCTTTTAAACTGTGCAACAACAGTAGTATCTGTTACATCTTGATATGTTCCTGGTTGGTTTAATTCGTGCGAACTTAAACCTGTTCCTGCTTTTGGTGAATAGGGTTGAATGGTATAACCTTTATACAACAAATTCTTATTGTAAATTTGTTTGAGCAACCACCAAACGCTCTCCATATATTTTGGCTTGTAGGTTATATATGGATCATCCATATTTACCCAATAACCCATTTTTTGGGTGAGGTCGTTCCAAACATCTGTGTATCGCATCACTACTTTTCTGCAGGCTGAATTATAATCTTCTACCGAAATGGTTTTGCCAATATCTTCCTTGGTAATTCCGAGTTCTTTTTCTACACTAAGTTCTATTGGTAAGCCATGTGTATCCCAACCTGCTTTACGTTTTACCTGAAAGCCTTTTTGGGTCTTGTAACGGCAAAAAATATCTTTAATAGCACGAGCCATAACATGATGAATTCCCGGTAAACCATTTGCAGAAGGTGGTCCTTCAAAAAAAACAAAAGGCGTTGCGCCTTCTCGAGTGGTTACACTCTTTTCGAAGATGTTATTGTCTTGCCAATAGTTTAGGATTTCTTCTGCTACTTTTGGTAAATCAAGCCCTTTATATTCAGGAAATTTCACACTCATTATATCGATAATTCTATAAGACTGCGAAATTAATGATTTTTAGGAAAATAGAGGTTATAATTAAGTGGAAATGGGTTTTAAAATTAAACCAGCTTTAGTCTTTTAAGTCTAAAGGGAATAACGCCTAAATACATACAACATTTATATTGGCTTTGGGTTTTGATATAGTGCCAAAAGACTAGAATTATTGAGACAAGTATCATGTAATTCCTCATGCACTTGAAGTTTTGCTTCAAACAAATTAAATCAAAAAAAATCTTGCGTCATTATGATTAATATCACAAATAGACAAGATTTTTTTATAATTGATCAATAGCTGTGTAAAAGTAAGTTAAACAGCCTCTTTGTTTTTATAAAAATACATAGTTGGTACTAAATACTATATAAGTGGTAATTATTGGCGTATAGACATCATGTTTAACTATACTTTACCTTTCTTAATATTCTAATAGATTCTTTATAAAGAGCAAAAACTTCTTTACTATAATCTTTTAAAAAGGGTTTTGCTTCATGTAGTTTATCTATTGCATCATGAAACAAGTTGAGGTAGCAGATTAAATAAGTAGCGGGAAGATTCCTTAAATCCTGCACTTCATTTTTATTTAATTCCATCCCTTTTTTTAATTTTTCTAAAATGGCGTTGTTCGTGTTATAAATATGATGTAGTACTTTTTTATCATATTGTGGAGGTTTAAACAATAACGTCGTTTCAATAGTATAAGTTACGTTATCTTCAAAACTAATTATGGTTTCTTCTAATTGATAATATTTATTTGAGTTTTGAAATCCAAGGTTTACATATTCAATTATTTTAAACGAGTTATCATCAAAAGTTATTGAAACATCATCGAAGGCTGAAAAGAACAAACGAACCTGCTCGTTAATAAGCTCGATATCTACTCTGGAATAAAAAGTTTTATCCTTAACATTCTTTTTTTGTCCAGCCCAACAGACCACAAAATATTCTTTAAACACTTTGTATTGTGGGTTGTAATCTTTACGCTTTTTCATAAAATCGAAAACACCATTAAGCGTGTGCTGAATATTGTTTTGTGCATGTTTTTCAATGGCTGCAACAATTTCAGAATTCACATCTTTTATTTCAATTTCAAAGGCTTTAGGCATGCTCATACTTCCGTCTCTAAAGAATACTGACCCTCCATAATATTTCCAAATGTTTTTACGCAAAGAAGTAATTTGGTTTATGGCTCGTATAGTAACCAAACCCACAACTTTATGGTCTGACAAATGTGGAAACGGAATGTTTTCGTATTGCACTATAGGAGGGTTAGCCAAATATGCATTAATAAGATTTTGAATTTTACTGTCATCAAAAAAATCAACACCAATTATTTTATTGTCTTCATCTTCTACACCAATAACGATATAAGAATTGTTTTTGGGATTACTGTTTGAAAGCGCACAAATATGTTTTAAAAATTTTGCCTTACCTTCTTTTTGGCCAATATCAATTTGTCGTTTTTTGTCATAAAAACTATTCTCATCGTTATGAGCCAGAAGATTTTTTATTAAGAGACGTTTATTAATCATAGTGTTATGGCACTTTATGTCCTTGACTCGCTTTTAAAACTAAAAACCAGTCTTCAAGTTCTAAATCTATTGTTAAAGCTTTGTTTGCATTAGTAATTCTTATATTATTTGTAGTTCCAATAACAGGATGAATTTGAGCAGGATGTTTTAATATCCAAGCTAAAAGCAATTGATCTTTAGTTGCATTATATTTTGTTTTCAAATCTTCTAATTGAATGTGTATTCGGTTGGTTTGTTCGGTAGTTTGTTTAAACACATTTCCTAAAGGAGACCAAGCCATTGGAATGATATTCTTAATAATTATTTGATCTAACACACCATCATACATCGCCGAATGATTAGTGATAGAAAATTCTATTTGATTAATTGTGATAGGTACTTCACTCGAAATTAAATCGACTTGAGAAGGTGTAAAGTTTGATACTCCAAAATTTTTAATTTTTCCTTCTTGTGCTAAACTTGAAATAGCTTCCATAACTTCGTAAGGATGCATTAAAGGGCTAGGTCTGTGTAATAAAAGCGCATCTAAATAATCTGTTTTTAAGTTTTTAAGCGACTCTTCTACAGACCAAATAATGTAATCTTTAGAATAGTTATAATGTTTTATTTTGTTAGCTCTACTCGAACCCAAGTATTGAATTCCACATTTAGTAATAATCTGGATTTCACTTCTATTAATATCGCTTTTGGCTAATGCATTACCAAATTCAGCTTCGGTAGTATAATCTCCATAAATGTCGGCATGATCAAAAGTTGTAATGTCATTTTCTAAACAACTATTGATTAAATGTATCATTTCTTCGGTGTTGAGTTGTTTTCCCCAACAGCCCCAAGCCATTGTGCCTGCTATGATTTTTGAATATTTTAAGGGCATTTTTGCAGTTGATATATGTTTTTTTGCAATTCACACATAAAAATACTTAAAACTTATTCAATATTGTATCATTGTTTCTGTAAAATGAAAATTTCCCTGATTATGAACAAGTTAAACCTATATGAATTTGTATTAATATTCTTTTTTGTAGCGTTTTTTACAAATTGCAGCAATGAAAACACCTTCCAAGGCATAGAAAAAGCAAGTATCTCTGTAAAACTCTTTGATGCTCCAGGAGATTATGAAAAAGTTTATGTAGAAATTGTTGATGTTCTTCTATTAGTAATAGACGATAAAACCATTTCTAATTGTTGGTTAAGCTTAAATGCAAAAGCAGGAGTTTACGATTTATTAGATTTAACAGGAGGTGTTGAAGCCCTTCTTGTAGATAATTTGAGCATCCCAACAGGAATGATTTATGAAATTTATTTAGTTCTGGGAGATAATAATTCTGTTGTAATAGATGGGGAAACACTCCCTTTATTTACGCATAGTTCACTTCAAAAAGGCTTAGAAATCAGAATAGATCAATTATTAGAACCAAATAAAGATTATACGTTTTTGTTAGATTTTGATGTAGAACAATCTATTTTAAAAACTCCAACACCTGATTATATTATTTTAAAACCAGAAATAAGATATAATTTAGAAGATTTGTCTGGGAGTATTAATGGTAAGATTTCTAATGCACTTACACAAACCCAAGTTTCAATTATTAGTGAAACAAAACAAATTACAACATTTACAGATACAGAAGGAAACTTTCTATTAAGAGGAATACCTGAAGGGAATTATACCATACAAATTACACCAGATTCAAACTCAAGATATGCTGAGGTTACAGTAGAAAATATTATTGTTATAAATGGAGAAGTTACAGATTTAGGTGAGATTACTTTAGAATAGATATAAAATATAAAAATTTGTTAAAGAGCAGTATCATTGATACTGCTCTTTGTTTTTTAACCAATTGTTAACAGCAATAAATAAAAAAAATCAACAATTTGCGATGTAAAAAAAAGTGAGTTATATTCACGCTTCAAAAAAACTACAAAATGATAGAAGATACAGGTACTGTTGACATTAAAGCTATTAATGAAAAAATAGAGAAAGAAAGTGCTTTTGTCGATTTACTAACCCTTGAAATAAATAAAGTAATAGTAGGACAAAAACATATGGTAGAGCGTTTGCTAATAGGTCTATTGGGACAAGGGCATGTTTTACTTGAAGGCGTTCCAGGACTTGCCAAAACGCTAGCGATAACAACACTTGCTAAAGCTGTTGACGGAAGTTTTAGCAGAATACAGTTTACTCCAGATTTATTGCCTGCAGATGTTACAGGAACATTGATTTATAATATGAAGGAGAATGATTTTTCTATTAAAAAAGGACCAATTTTCGCAAACTTTGTTCTGGCTGATGAGATAAATAGAGCTCCTGCTAAAGTACAATCGGCATTGTTAGAAGCCATGCAAGAAAAGCAAGTAACTATTGGTGATGAAACCTTTATTCTTGACAAACCATTCTTGGTTATGGCAACACAAAACCCAATAGAGCAAGAAGGAACCTATCCTTTACCAGAAGCACAAATAGACCGTTTTATGCTAAAAACAGTTATTGATTATCCAAAGATGGATGATGAGCAGCAAATTGTTCGTGCTAATTTAAAAGGAGGGTTCGAGAAAATAAATCCTGTAGTGTCAATTAAGCAAATTTTAAATGCTCAAAAGGCAGTTCGAGAAGTCTATATGGACGAGAAAATAGAAAAATATATTCTTGATATTATTTTTGCAACACGTTATCCCGAAAAATATAAACTTGCCGATTTAAAGCCTTTAATATCTTTTGGAGCTTCTCCACGTGGAAGTATTAATTTAGCCATGGCCGCAAAATGCTACGCTTTTATTAAAAGAAGAGGTTATGTAATTCCAGAAGATGTTCGTGCGTTAGTTCACGATGTACTGCGTCACAGAATTGGTATTACTTATGAGGCCGAAGCCGAAAACGTAACTTCCGTAGATATTATCAATAAGATTGTAAACGAGATAGAAGTACCATAAGCCCCTAAATCCCCAAAGAGGACTTAACAAAAGGTTAATTGGGAGTAAATATTAAATGTATTACAATAATTCAAAATATAGAATTGAATAAAAGGTCCCCTTTGGGGATTTAGGGGCTTATGGATACCAAAGAATTACTAAAAAAAGTACGTAAAATAGAGATTAAGACACGTCGTTTGTCCGATCATATTTTTGGAGGCGAATATCATTCAACCTTTAAAGGTCGTGGTATGACTTTTAGTGAAGTTAGGCAGTATCAATATGGAGACGATGTTCGTAATATCGATTGGAATGTAACTGCACGTTACCAAGAACCGTATATTAAAATTTTTGAAGAAGAACGCGAACTTACTATGATGCTTATGGTAGATGTTTCTGGCAGTGAGTTTTTTGGAACAGAAAGCCAATTTAAAACTGAAATTATTACTGAAATCGCTGCAACTCTTGCATTTTCGGCAACACAAAATAATGACAAAATCGGATTAATTTTATTTTCAGATGCTATAGAGCTTTACATTCCGCCAAAAAAAGGAAGATTTCACGTACTACGGATTATTCGTGAACTGATAGAGTTTAAACCAAAAAGCAAACAAACAAATATTACTGAAGCTCTAAAATTCTTATCAAACGTCATGAAGAAAAAAGCGATTGTTTTTGTGCTTTCCGATTTTATAACAGACCATTATAAACAAACACTTAAAATTGTTTCAAGAAAGCATGATGTAACAGGAATTAGAGTTTATGATAAAGGCGAAGAGTCAATTCCTAATCTTGGAATGGTACAAATGCAAGATGAAGAATCCGGAGAACTGTTATTGGTAAATACGGCTTCAAAAAAAGTGAGACTTAGTTATGGTAAATTCTATCATGACAAAGTAAATTACTACGAAGACAGTTTTACTAAATCTGGAGCAGGAGTTATAAACTGTCGTGTTGATGAAAGCTATGTAAAAAAATTATTAGGATATTTTAAACGAAGAGGATAATCAGATTTTAGATTTATGAATTACGATTTTAGATTTAAAAATATTAATATAAAAAAGAAACAAGCTTCGGTCTTCCGTCTTACGTCTTCTGTCTTTTTATTTCTCTTTTCTTTGCTCTCTTTTTCACAAGTAACATCTTCAATAGATTCAACATTTATAAAAATTGGAGAACAGACAACTTATAAAATACACGTAGAAACAGACTCAACAGAGTTAGTTATTTTTCCTGAAGGGCAAACATTTTTACCCTTAGAAATGATTGAATCCTATCTAATTGATACCACAACGTTTGACGCAAAATTTAGATTAATTAAAAAATATGGATTAACACAATTTGATTCGGGTGTATATACCATTCCAAGACAAAAAATAATAATAGGCAATAAAACAATTTTTACAGATTCTTTAAAAGTTGAGGTAAATAATATTGTTATAGATACTACCAAACAAGGATTATTCGATATAAAACCAATTATAGAAGTGGATAAAAGTTCAAGTAATTGGTGGAAATACTTACTCTTTACATTGTTAGTATTGGTTGTAATAGCAGGTTTATTATATTGGTTTTTATGGAGAGAAAAGCCATTAACTAAAAAAGAAAAGATTGCTTTGCTTCCTCCTTATGAAAGAGCCAAATTAGCATTACAAGAGTTGGACAAAACCGAGTATTTACAAAATGAAGAACTAAAGGAATACTATTCTGATTTAACAGGAATTATAAGAACATATCTTGACGAGAAAGTTTACAATCACTCACTTGAAAGCACTACAGAAGAGCTTATAAATAGATTACATCTTTTAAAAGATGGACAGCAAATCGATTTAAGCAAAGAAGATATAAAGAGTATTGAAACTATTTTAAAACGAGCAGATTTAGTAAAATTCGCTAAATCTAAACCAGATATTGTACTTGCGGAGTTGGATCGAAAAACAATAGATTTAGAGATTGACCATGTTAAAGAATCACTTCCAGAACCAACCGAAGAAGAAAAATTGCTTAACCAAAAATATAAAGAAGAGAAAGAGCGTAAAAAGAAGAGAAAAAAAATTATAATCACAATAATTGTTGCTGTATTTCTTTTTATGGCAACAATTGTCGGCTTTATTGTAAAGTATGGTTTTGAGTATGTAAAAGATACTGTTTTTGGTCATGAAAGCAAAGAATTATTAGAAATTAAAAGTTGGATAACAAGCGAGTATGGAGCACCCGGAATAACACTAACAACACCTAAAGTCCTCAGGCGTATCACTGTAGAATTACCAGAAGAATTAAAAGATAACATTGAAGTAACAATGTTTGTCTATGGTGGAGATTTAACTTCAAATATCGATATTGCAGTAGGAACCACTAAATACAACAATCAAGGAGAAAAACAAGGACAAGAAGAGAATATAATTGACTTAAGGCAAGTAGCAGAAGAAAATATAAAAACATTAGAAAACAAAGGCGTAGAAAATATAATTGTTAAGCAAAATCAGTTTACAACACCAAATGGAGCAGAAGGATTAAAGACTTATGGAACTGCAAATTTTCCAATTGCAGACAAATTTGAAAATGGGAATTATGTGTTGTTAGGTTTTACTTCCAAAAGCATTTTACAAACTGTAATGATTACTTGGAAAGGAAATGATGTGTATGCAGACCAAATTGTAGAACGTATATTAAGCTCTATAGAATTAATTAAAATAGAAGAAGACAAATAAATGTTTGAAGGCATAGAATTTATTAACAAACAAATGTTTTGGTTACTATTATGTATTCCTCTAGCTATTCTATGGTATGTTTTAAAATATAAACAACAAACTGCAGTTTTTAAAATATCTAGTATTAAAGGGTTTAAGGTTTCTAATTCATGGCTTCCTAAATTAAAACACTTAATGTTTGTTTTTCGGTTGTTAGCCTTAACATTAATTATTACAGCTTTGGCAAGACCTCAAACGGTAGATGTTTCAACTAAAACAAAAACCACAAGAGGTATTGATATTGTAATGGCTATAGATGTTTCTGCAAGTATGCTGGCAAAAGATTTATACCCTAATCGTTTAGATGCTTTAAAAAATGTGGCTGCCGAATTTATAAAAGGACGACCAAACGACAGAATTGGATTAGTAGTATATGCAGGAGAAAGTTATACTAAAACACCAATAACAAGCGATAAAGCTATTGTTTTAAGGTCTTTAAAAGAGATTAAGTACAACACAATAATTGAAGGAGGAACAGCAATTGGCATGGGTTTAGCAACTTCGGTAAACAGAATAAAAGACAGTAAAGCTAAAAGCAAAGTTATAATTCTGTTAACAGATGGTGTAAATAATTCTGGATTTATAGACCCAAAAACTGCAAGTGAACTCGCAGTAGAGTACGGAATTAAAACCTACACAATCGGCTTAGGGACTAATGGAATGGCTTTATCTCCAGTCTCTCAAAATCGTGATGGGAGTTTTGTGTATAGAAGAGTAAAGGTAGAAATTGACGAAGAGCTGTTAAAAGAAATTGCCGAAGTTACAGGAGGACAATATTTTAGAGCTACAGATAATAAGAAATTACAAGAAATTTATACAGAAATAGATAAATTAGAAAAAACTGATGTCGAAGAATTTAAATTTTATAATTACGAAGAGAAATTTCGTCCATTCGTTTTACTAGCTGGTTTATTTTTAATATTAGAACTGTTGTTAAGATTTACGTTATTCAGAAGTTTTATTTAAATGAAGAAAGGAATTATCATACAAGCGAGTTCAAATAGCAAAGGAAATACCTTTAAAATAGTTTCTTTTTTGCAGGAAGAAACAGGTTTTGATGTCGTTGATTTAAATCAAAAAAATATTAGTCATTTTGATTATGAGTTTAAAAATCGAGATGATGATTTTAATGCTTTGTTTAAAAATATAGTTAAAAATTATGAAATTATAGTTTTTGCAACACCAATTTATTGGTATACCATGAGTGGCTTATTGAAAGTTTTTATGGATAGAATTTCAGATTTTTTAATAAACGAAAAAGAATTTGGACGCTCATTAAGAGGGAAACAAATGGCAGTTTTAAGCTGTAGTGATAGCGATAAAATATTCGAAGGATTTACAATGCCATTCTTAGAAAGTGCCAATTACTTAGGAATGGATTTTATAGGTCATATTCATACGTGGATTGTGGATAATGCCATTCCAAAAAAAGTGAAAGAAAATATTCGTGAATTCGTGGCAAGGCAAAATAAGCAACAATAAAAAATAAGATTCCCACTTTCGTGGGAAATAAATATGTATCTATTAGAAGAAAAAATATGGTTTTGGTTATTGCTAATTATTCCAGTAATAATAGTATTCTTTGTATTGCTGCAAGTATGGAAACGATATGCACAAAATAAATTTATAAGTAAACAAATGCTTAAAAAATTAAGCCCAAACAAATCTTTATTCAAGCCTATATTGAAGATTATCGTGTTGTGTTTAGCATTTGCATGTTTAATAATAGCTTTGGTAAATCCTAAAATTGGAACAAAATTAGAAACTGTAAAACGAGAAGGTGTAGATATTGTATTTGCGATTGATGTCTCTAAAAGTATGCTGGCAGAAGATATTGCACCAAACAGATTAGAAAAATCCAAACAATTAGTTACTCAAATAATAAACAATTTAGCAAGTGATAGAATAGGCATTATAGCTTATGCGGCTAAAGCATTTCCGCAGTTACCAATAACCACTGATTATGCTGCTGCAAAAATGTTTTTACAAAGTATGAACACAGATATGCTATCTTCACAAGGCACAGCAATAGACCAAGCCATACAACTTGCAAGAACCTATTTTGATGACGACGAACAAACAAATCGTGTACTTATAATTATTTCTGATGGAGAAGATCATAGTGCCATTGCATCAGACGTAGCCGAAGAAGCGAGCTATGAAGGAATTCGGATTTTTACCATTGGTGTTGGTAATGCTAAAGGAGTCCCAATACCAATAAAAAGAAATGGCATTGTGCTTAATTATAAAAAAGACAATCAAGGAGAAACGGTTATCACGAGACTAAATGAAGATACTTTAAAAGATATCGCAGCAGCAGCTAATGGAGTGTATATCAATGGAACAAATACAAATCAGGTTGTAGAAGAAATTAGAGACATT
>CAYRVY010000028.1:0-12841 GCA_964427695.1 uncultured Flavobacteriaceae bacterium | reverse complement strand
TATAAAAAACATGTGGTTTTACCGTAACTATTTGTCATAAGATTTTATTAGTTTTGAAAATATTCAGTACAAATAATATATTGTATTGGAAAGAAGCTTTTTCAAATAACCGTCTAACACATTTTTTATGAAAAACTTTAAGTTTACTTACTTACTTACTTACTTATTTAGTTATCTCGTCTCTATTATCGTGTCAAAAAGATGATGTTATTAATGAAGAACAGACAGGAGTAGAAGTTGAAAACCAATACATTCCTAGATTAGCAACAATACCTATTAAAAAAACCCTTGATTTTTTAAAGACCATAGAAAACAACTCTTTCGCCAGAGAAGAGTTGTTATTAGTTGTTGACGAGGAATCTATCCGTCAAGCAGAAATAACCAATACCGATGCTGAAATTAATCTAATTGATGCTACAACTAAATATGAAGATATAGAAAGCATAGTTATGCAAATAGAAATTGATGGTACAGTTCAAACAGTTTTACATAATGTAATACGTGATGAAACCTCAACTTCAGAGCTTGTTGTAATTACAAACTTGGAAGGTATAGTTTATAATGTTTTTGAGTTTAATGATGGAGTTATGGCAGGTGAAATAAATTTAAATAGTTATACTCACAATGACACTGATACCGACCCTTGTTGGGGAATAACTTGTGGCATAGACTTAGATACCGTCTTTTTAAATAATTCCATGTCAGCTTTAAATTATTTATATACAAATAATATTTATTCAACTACTATGATGAGCTATCAGTTTGTGCGATCCCTTAATAATTACTCAACAATGGGTACCGCCTATGCCAATTATTATATAGGATTGGCTATAACGGCATTTAATAATGATATCAATGATAATAATCTTGACACTTGTTTGAAAAACATTTTGAATAATCTTAAAAACATACCAAATAGTCCAGGTAATATGGTTGCTCAATTTACAGGTAATTTTCCAGGGTATAATTGGAATGTACAATCAGGATCATTGTCTGGGCAAACAGCATCTACAGATCCACCAGCATATTATAATCCTAGCACAGGTATAACAACAACCTTTGACTCTCAAGCTTGGTTAGGCGCAACTAATCTTTCTTGGGCAAGGACTATTCTTCATGAATCCATACATGCATATTTAGCGTCTTATTATGCAATTAGTAGACCTGGTTGGATTGCTACCTATCCTGAAATGGTACAAGACTGGGGAGCATTACAAAATTGGAATGACGTTCATCATGAAGAAATTGCAAGAAGTTTAGTAACTATGGTTGCAGCAGCTTTACAAGATTATGGTGAATTGATGGGATATAATTTAAGCACACAGTTTTATGAAGATATGTCTTGGGCAGGATTGCAAAACACATCTACATTTAACGCTCTCTCTGCAAGTGAACAGAAAAGAATATTAGATGTTATTGCCGTTGAATTGACAGGCAAAGATACTGATGGAAATATTAAACCACAGCAAGGCACTGATGCTGGTTGTTAATAAAATCAGATTATGAAATTCTTTAATTATAGAATAATATTTTTTACTTTTTTGTTCTTATTTATTAGTTGTTCTGCAGCAAAAAACGAACTAATCCCTACTGATAATAGTGGAGGATACAAAATAGAAAGCAAAAACAATTCAAATGTTCCTTCAGGATTAATTAATGTTTTCGGAAAAGTAATAGATATTAAAACCAAAAAGCCAATAAGTCATACTCAATTAATTATTGGATGCACAAAAGCTAACACAATAGAAAACGGAAAATATTCTATTATAATTAATGATACTGAAGACCTTTATGTTTTCTTAAAAGCCATATCTGTTGGATACAAAACAATAGAAACAAAATTCTTAAACTTTACTAATAATAATTTTATAAAAATTGATTTTTATTTGGTTGAAGATGACAGACCATTTATAAATTGTGAAGGAGAAATTATTAACAAAAATAATGCGAAAAATAAAAAGTAAACTTCAAAAAGATATTTTAAAATACAGACAACAATTAGTATTAAAAAGTAATATTTTTAATTGCCTATTATTGTTTTATAAAGTGAATTCTCAAAATAATGAAATTACACCAACGGCAGAAAAGAATATCTTTGAGTATTAAAAACAATATTTGGGATACTACTGCGGAGTTAACATTTAGAATTGGGTGTAATTTTTAAACTTATACGAAGTACAGTTTATGCAAGAAGAACTAGTTTGAAATATATTTAAGCCAAATCATTTTTTATCATTTCGGCAAGATCAGAAGCATTTTTAAACATTATAAATTCACCATCTTTAACATAAGAAATTTGTCCGGTTTCTTCAGAAACTACTAGAGCGAAAGCATCGGTTTTTTCGGTGATTCCTATAGCAGCTCTGTGACGTAATCCAAATCGTTGTGGTATTTTATTTTCGTGATTAAGCGGTAAAATAACTCGTGTTGCCTTTATGGTATTGTCAGAGATTATTACAGCACCATCATGTAATGGGCTATTTTTAAAAAAGATACTTTCTATAATAGGTTGTGTTACTTTAATATTCATTTCATCACCTGTAATTACTAAAAAGTCAAGATTATTGTTGCGTTCTAAAACTATTAAAGCACCTGTTTTTGAGTTTCCCATATTGGTGCAAGCAGCAATAATGTCGTCGATATTTGTTTCAGAAACGGCTTCGGATTTTAAAAATTTAAGTTGTTTAAAAAATTTCTTTCTGTTGCCAATATTAGTAGAGCCAATCATTAATAAAAACTTTCGTATTTCTTGTTGAAACACAACAATTAGAGCAAACATACCTACACTAATAAAACCGCCAAGAATGTTACTTAAAAGCTGCATTTGCAAGGCTTGTGTAAGTTTCCAGATGAGATAAACCATTACGATGCCAATAAAAATATTTATGGCAACTGTTCCTTTTACAAGCTTGTACATATAATACATTAAAAATGCTACAAGAACAATGTCTATTACATCTACAACATTAAATTTAAAGGTTTCAAGTAGTTCCAATACAAAGGTGTTTTGGTAAATTTAATAAAATAAGTATAAATAGAGTAGCTAGTAATAATTGTTTTATGTATTCTTTTTAATTGTAATATTGCAATATTACGATGATAAATTATTTTTAATCCTTTATTTAAAGTAATCATTAAGTAGAATTAATAAATAAACTCATCGTTGGAGACAGTTACATAATTTAAATTAAGTTTAAGTAATAAAGATTTGAAAGTGATATAATCTTGAAATGTAAGGTTTTTATTGAAGCTCAAATAGATTATATTTTCAAGATCTATTACTTCTTCTATGTTAATGAGCAAATAATCACCTTCAGTTTTTAATATGATTTGATTTGTGTTAGGATTCAGAATTGTGATTTCATTATTGAGGTTGAATTTAATTGTAATACTATTTTCTGAAAAACTAAGATTATAGCTTTTAGATATATATTCTTCTAGTGATTCTTCATAAAAAACAACATCAGTAAACTCAATAAAAGCTAAATTTTTGGTATCAGGATTAAAACAGGTAAAATAGTTTTTTGCATTTTCATTTTTATGCATTTCTGCATTGCGCTTTTTGTTTTGTAAAAACGTAATTGAAGGAATTACCTGCTTCAATGTTAAGCGTTTATCCACATTTACCAACCAATTTGTTGTTATTATTAAGTTTTTTCGGTTTAGTTCAATACTATCTTTTTTGGTTTCGTCATAAAATAGATATGCAGGCGAAACATCTTTAATTTTTGTAATGTCTGAATTATCAGTTTCAGGAAGCTGTAATATTCTTTCTTTATCACAGGAAAAAAATATTGAAATTAATAGTATGAATTTGATTAGTTTTCGTTTCATTGGGAAAATATTTTATTATTTCTAACTTGGCAGATACGACATTAATTTAATAACCTCCATTGCTTCTTTAACATCATGAACTCTTAATATGTTTGCTCCTTTTTGTAATGCAATGGTATGTAATGTTGTTGTGCCATTAAGTGATTCTTTTGCCGAACTATCTAATGTTTTATAAATCATAGATTTTCTTGAAAGCCCAACTAATATAGGTAATTCTGTCATTTTAAAAAGCTCTAATTTGTTCAATAATTTGTAATTCTGCTCTAAAGTTTTTGCAAAACCAAATCCAGGATCGATAATTAAATCTACAATACCGAGTTTTCTTGCTTCAACAATTCGTTCAGAAAAGTAAAATAAAATATCTTTCAACAAATCATTATAATTTGTGTATTGCTGCATAGTTTGAGGAGTTCCTTTCATGTGCATCATTACATACGGAACGTTTAAATTCGCTACTGTTATCATCATATTATGATCTAGCTGTCCAGCCGAAATATCGTTAATCATACAGGCTCCAGCTTCGATGCAATGTTTTGCCACATTGCTTCTAAAAGTATCTATTGAAAGTAGAACATCTGGAAATTGTTTTAAAATTAATTCAACTACAGGAATAATACGTTTTAACTCTTCATCTTCATTAATAAGTTCTGCATTAATAAGTTCTGCATTAGGACGAGAGCTGTAAGCACCAACATCTATAAAAGCAGCACCTTCATTAAGCATTTTTTCAACCTGATGAAGAATTTCTTTTTCAGAATTATAAAGACCACCATCGTAAAACGAATCTGGTGTAATATTTAAAATCCCCATAATTTTTGGCGATGATAAATCAATGAGCTGTCCTTTGCAATTTATGGTCATATTCATTTCCTGCGAAAGCAGGAATCTTATTAATTAATAACTAAATTTTTGTTGTTTATTTATAGATTTAAAACTTTAATCATGAAACCTTGAACATTAAACTTTTTTATGCGAAATTTACGCAAAATACTTCAAAACAATAAGAATGAACATATGAAATATTTAATACACATTAGCAGACTATTTGTCGGAGCATTATTTATTTTCTCCGGACTTATAAAACTCAACGACCCAGTTGGATTTTCGTTTAAGCTCGAAGAGTATTTTGGTGTCACAGTATTAAACCTACCAGTATTTGAACCTTATGCATTAATAATTGCAGTTGTTGTAGTCGTTTTTGAAGTTTTAGTGGGTGTGTTTCTTCTAATAGGTTACAAACCAAAATTTACAGTTTGGAGTTTGCTAGTAATGATAGTATTCTTTACATTCCTAACATTTTATTCAGCATATTTTAATAAAGTAACAGATTGTGGCTGCTTTGGCGACGCCATAAAACTAACACCTTGGGAATCCTTTACCAAAGACATTATCTTATTAGTGTTTATTTTAGTGTTGTTTTTTGGAGTAAAACATATTAAACCTCTTATGAGCAAATTAGGTTTAATAGTTGTGTCTTTACTTAGTTTTATTTTTTGTTTTGGATTGGTTTATCATGTATTGATGCATTTGCCAGTAAAAGATTTTAGACCCTATAAAATAGGAGATAACATTATACAAAACATGACTGTGCCAAGTGATGCTCAAAAACCAGTAATAGATTACTACTGGAAATTTAATGTTAATGGAGAAGAAAAAACAATCATTACAAGAGGAAGCTATCCAAATGTAGATGGAGAATATATTAGTGTAGAAACTAAAACTATTAAGGAAGGTTACGAAGCGCCAATTTACGATTTCTCTATGGAACGTGATAGTAAAGATTTTACTGAAGAGCTTTTAAATGAAGAAAAACTTATAATATTTATCTCTTATAATTTAGCAAAGGCTGAAGCTGATGGATTAAATAAATTGAAATTTACAGCAAAACAAGCTGTAAAAAAAGGATATAAAGTAATAGGGCTTACGGCTTCTGGACCAGAAGAACAGCAATTTATGTCTGAACAATATGGACTTAATTTCGACTTTTATTTTTGTGATGAAACAGCATTAAAAACCATTGTACGTTCCAATCCAGGAATTTTGGAACTTAACAAAGGAACCATACTTCAAAAGCTTCATTGGAATGATTTAGAAGATTTAAAATTAGATTAAAAAGAACTAAAATAAATAAAAGTCCTTTTCTTTGGAAAGGATTTAGGATAGGCTTATGAGAAAAAATATAGTAGCAGGAAACTGGAAAATGAATAACGACATATTACAAACGGCATTTTTGGTTTCAGATTTAAGAAGGCAAATCAAAACTTCAAATGCAGAAGTTATGATTGCGCCTACATTTATAGATCTATATAATGTTTATAAAGAAATAAAAGATGATGAGATGGAGGTTATTGCACAAAACATGCATTTCGCTCCAAATGGTGCATATACTGGAGAGATAAGTGCAGATATGCTTGATTGTATTGGAATAAAGACCGTTATTTTAGGGCATAGTGAGCGTCGTGCTCAATTTGGAGAAACAGACACTATACTTGCAAAAAAAGTAGAAGCTGCTTTAGAAAACAATATGAGAATAATTTTTTGTTTTGGTGAAGAATTAGCAGATAGAAAAACAAACAATCATTTTAATATAGTAGAAAACCAAATTAAAAATGCGCTTTTTCATTTGCCAGAAAGTGCTTGGAAGAGTATAATTTTAGCTTACGAGCCTGTTTGGGCAATTGGCAGCGCAGGAGAAACTGCAAGTCCAGAACAGGCACAAGAAATGCACGCTTTTATTCGTAACCTTGTTTTTAATAAATACAATAATGATATTGCCGAAAATGTAAGTATTTTATATGGAGGAAGTGTTAAACCCAGTAATGCCAAAGAAATATTCTCTAAACCAGATGTAGATGGTGGATTAATAGGAGGAGCTTCTCTTAATGCTGAAGATTTTTATGCTATAGTTAATGCGTTTTAATGTTTCTGGGTGAAATTGTTTTAGTGAATATAAGGGAGTCTTTTAAATGTAAAGTTCTGCATAATAAAACCTGTAAACATATCATTTTAAAAAAATCAATTACAACCAACAACTGAAACCTTTAAGGATTTAGTACTACATTCAGAAAAAAAAGACTAAAAAGAATTAATGAGGTTGCCTTAAAATATATAACTTACATAAAATTATTACTTTCCTATTGGGAAATCGAAGATTCAACGAAACAATAATTTAAAAATTAACTCGATGAGTTAAAATGTCTTTAAGACAAAGAGCTTATGAGTACAAAAGAAAAAACACAAGGAGAAGTACTTGTTGAAGAAAACATGATTAATCAAAACGAAATCGTGTTGTATAACGACGATGTTAATACTTTCGATCATGTTATAGAAATGCTTATTAATACCTGTGAGCACACTTCCGAACAAGCCGAACAATGTGCTATTATTGTACATTATAAAGGAAAGTGTATCGTTAAAACAGGAGAACTCAAAGATTTAAAACCACGTTGTTCTAAACTTTTACAAGCAGGTTTAAGTGCAGAGATTATTTGATTTTCTTACGGATTATATCCTTCAAAGCTCTACTTTGAAAATGAACTAAGAAGCAGGATTATTACATGATTCTGCTAAAGCTCCGCTTTGAAAATCAACAAAAGAAAACTTAAGCAGCTAAAAAACAAAAGCAAGCTATGTTTTTTAGCTTGCTCCATTTTCAACTTTTTGTTGATTCATTCGTGACCTCGACAGGATTCAAACCTGTAACCTCTTGAGCCGTAATCAAGTGCGCTATTCAGTTGCGCCACGAGGCCAAATATTTTTTAATATACTCCCTGCCTTTTCCTGTTTTTAAAAACTTTTCTCTTTTAATAGCTTCAATTTTAGTGCTATATGTTTCAAAAAACAACAATTTCTAAGGTTTATATGGTTTTGTTGATCTTGTTTTACCTGAATTATGTTGTTTTAGTCTGATGTTAACATCTTTAGTAAATCCAATATAATTCCTTTCAAAATCAATACTTCTAAGAACGTAAACGTAAAAATAATCCATTACTGATTATTTTAAATTAGCACTCTTGAGTCTTAATCAAGTGCGCCCTGCCTGCCGTAGGTACGGTATTCAGTTGCGCCACAAGGCCTTTTTTGCGGTTGCAAATATATTTCTTTTTAAAAGAAAGACAAAGTAATTTATTAAAATTGTGGAGTGCTAATCTAAAGCACGTTTAGTAACATAAAGCCTCCAGCCAAAAATTGTCATTTGTAATTTAGTGGCCTTGCTTAAATCTAATCTGCGTTTTGTGAAACTGGGTAAAACAGCCTTATTTAATGTTGCTAAAAATTTGAATAATTGCTTTTTCATTAATTAATATTTACACAACAAAAATAGTGAAATTTTGTGTTAAGATTATTTAACCATAAAGAGGCTGTCTGTAAAGTCATTGCAATTTACTTTGTCAGGTTAAGCCTGCCCAAACCAATTTTGGTTATCAACTAGTTAAAATATTTCGACAAGCTCAATATGACTTAGGTTTTACTTTACAGACAGTCTCTTTTAATGATTTTAATTATTAATCTACTCTTTCTTTTTTGTAGTAATTATAACAACACCATCTTTTGCTTTTTTACCGTATTCCTTTGTGGCAGAGTCGCCTTTTAGAACTTCTATCTTATCAATTGTATCTGGATCTAATTCCGAAAAAACTTTTTTAGAGGCTTCTTTACCATCTATAAAGAGTAATAGTTGTTTTTCACTATCTCCAGAAATAAAGAGTTTGTTATTGCCTTTACCTATAGTTTTTATTTCAAAGGTGCTATCGTCTGCTGTAATCCAAACGTTTTTGTCATTATTATTATCACTTACCCACTCTCTAACAACATCCCCACTTTTTTCAATCCAAAGCGTATCTGTGCTTAATACGCGAACTTTGTTAATATATATATTGCCAAAGCGAATACTATCATCTAATTTTAAAATTTTGTCATCATCTACATGAATTATATGAACATTTTCGTTTTTATAAGAACTTTTAACTTTCTGAACTTTACCATCTGTTTTAATTATAAAAACATCCTCATGTTCGTCTTTATGTTCATGTTCGTTTTCCTCATCACTTTCAAATACGAACACATTATTCCCTTTTCCAGATTTATGAATTTTGTGTTTATCGTCTTTACTAAAAAAGCTGTAATCTTTACCTTTTACAAAATGACGTTCAGATCCACTCCCTATTAATATAATATTTCTTTCTTTATTCAAAGTAATAATAATTGGCTTAATTGGCTCGTCGGAATTAGTTTTAAAAACAGATTTCGAATTATTTAATATAGCTTCAATTTTAATATCAATTATTTCATTGTTTTCATTTCGTTTAATGCCACTAAATTTTAATGTAACACCTACTTTTTTAAAATCGGCTTTAATCAATTTTAAATCTGCTTCTTTCGAATCTTTGCTTATAATAACCTCTATTATATCTCCTATTGCTTCAGGTGTTTCAATAATAGAATCAATAGTTGAATTTTGTCCAATAGTTACAATAATTTCCTTTGTATTAAAACTCATAATAAATAAAGCTAATAGAGGAAGAATTAAAGTAAATTTCCAATGGTTTCTGTTTTTTGATCTGTTTTTGTGTAACATAACGATTCGTTTTTTGATTAATGAATTATAAAAATTATTAGTTAATGCCATTTGGTAATTTGGCAAACTAGCTTTTAATAATAAATACTGATAACTTTTTTTACAGTCTGTTTTTTTATTGGCAGTAAAGTCAGCAATAAACTCAAGATTTTGTTCCAAGTTTTTTTTGTATAGCCAAATAAAAGGATTAAACCACAATAGGACACTTGTTAATTGCGAAAACAAAATATCGATTGAATGCCATTGTCGAGCATGTACTTTTTCGTGATTTAAAATCTGTTTAAGTTCTGTTTCACTAAATTGATTTGGATTATAAACTATCCACTTAAAAAACGAAAAAGGAGATACATCATTTAAAGTTTCAACAAAAGCATAGCGTTTATATTGTTGCTTCTTATTTTGAATCAATAATAGACTCAAAGAATACAATTGAATTAAAAAACGTCCAAAAAAGAAAATAAAACCTATAATATATATAAGAGAAATAATCTGCATTATATCAAAAGAAGTATTTATTGCGTTAGAAGTTGTACTTCCTTCAATAAAAATAAAATCTTGAATAGGAGCAGAGGCTTGCATAATATATTTGGGTATTACAATAAAAGGAATGCAAAATGCTGTAATTAAACCAAGAAGCAAAAACCATCTGTTAGATTCAAAAAATGTGTCTCTTTGTAAAAATAAGTTATAGCAAAAGTAAAATATGACAATAATTGCACTTACTTTAATTAAATATTCCATAAACTTTTATATTAATCGTTAATAAGTTCTTCCCTTTGGGAAGGATTTAGGATGGGTTCTTTTTTTCAATTAGTGAAATAATTTCCTTTAGTTCATCTATACTTATCTTTTCTTCATTAGCAAAAAATGAAACTACATTTTTATAAGAGCTATTAAAATAGTTATCTATTGCAGAATTCATAAATCGATTTCTGTAAGTTTCTTTGCTAATTACAGGAAAATATTGATGCGTTTTTCCATAAGCTGTATAACCAACATAGCCTTTGTCTTCTAAATTTCTTATAATTGTAGAGAGTGTATTGTAGTGCGGTTTTTTTTCTATAATTTCTGCAAGGACATCTTTTACGAAAGCTTTTTCAAGTGTCCATAAAATGTGCATGATTTCTTCTTCTTTGTTTGTGAGTTTTTGCATGGCAAATATTTATTTGTCATTCCCACGAAGGTGGGAATCTTATTAACCTAAGTTCAATTATAATTATGTTTCAAACGTATAACTATTTTTATAGTTATACAACTATATTTGCAGTTATTTAACAAATATTTAAGTTTTTATTGTATTATTGGTTTAAATACTATCTTCGCCAAAAGTATTTGTATGAGTATTATTTTGGTAGTTTTAGGATTTGTTTTATTAGTAATTGGAGGTGAATTTTTAGTACGTTCTTCAGTTGCATTATCCTTTAAATTTAATATTTCTAAACTTGTAATAGGTATGACAGTAGTGTCTTTCGCTACGTCTGCTCCAGAGTTATTAGTTAGTTTAAACGCTGCATTAAGTGGCTCTCCTGCAATAGCAATTAATAATGTGGTAGGCTCAAATATTGCTAATATAGGTTTAGTTTTAGGTATTACAGCTATAATTGGGTCCATTGGTGTAGGTAAACAGTTTTATATGTTTAACTGGCCAGTTATGATGCTGTTTTCTATTGCGTTATATTATTTTCTTAGTAACGATAATCAGCTTACAGGAATTGAAGGAGGTATCCTATTTATTGCTCTATTGGTGTTTTTATTCCTTTTAATTAAACGCTCAAGAAATGGAAATGATATTGATGCAGTTGATGAAAACTTGGCAATAGTTTCTAATTTTAAAATTGTGATTTGGTTACTAATTGGAGCAGTAGCTTTATACTTTGGTTCGGAATGGCTTGTTAAAGGGGCTACAGAATTGGCCGAAGCTATTGGTATAACGGAAGGAGTAATTGGATTAACAATGATAGCAATTGGCACAAGTGTACCGGAATTATCAGCTTCGGTTATTGCTGCTCTTAAAAAAGAAAAAGCATTATCTCTGGGTAATTTAATTGGCTCCAACATATTTAATATTGGTTCTGTTTTAGGAATAACTTCAATGATTAAAACAATACAAATAACCGAACCACAAATTTTGACAAGAGATATTTTTTGGATGCTTGCCTTTTCGGCGGTATTGATTCCTTTAATACTACTTCCAAAAAAACTACAAATTAGTAGGTATAAAGGATTTCTTTTAATAGTAGCTTATAGTATTTTTATGATTGTGGTGTTTACTTCATAATTTTTAGGGCTATAAATTGAATAATTGATATTTAATTATAATTTACCCTAAAAAAAATGGGGTAAAAAGTGATTTTGTTATATATTTTTTTAATTTTGCTCTATAATTTACAGTTATTAAAATATAATTAATATGTCAACACTAAGGTTTCACGCACTTAAAAAAGCACTTAACCGAAAACCAGTAAGAATAAAAGAGACAGAAAAACGCTCTTCACTATTTGGTGCTAATGTATTCAACGAAGCTACAATGCGGCAATCTTTAACAAAAGATGCTTATAAAGGTGTTATGGGTGCTATTGAAAAAGGCACCAAGATAAATAGAAATATTGCCGATCAAATATCGTCTTCAATGAAAGATTGGGCACTTTCTAAAGGTGTTACACATTATACACATTGGTTTCAGCCTTTAACAGGTGCAACAGCCGAAAAGCACGATGCCTTTTTTGAAACAATTGGCAACGGTTTAGCGATCGAAAAATTTGGAGGAGGGCAATTGGTGCAACAAGAACCTGATGCTTCAAGTTTCCCGAGTGGAGGTATCAGAAATACTTTTGAAGCTCGTGGTTATACAGCTTGGGATCCTACTTCACCAGCATTTATTTATGGCACCACACTATGTATTCCTACAGTTTTTGTAGCTTATACTGGCGAAGCATTAGATTATAAAACACCTTTATTAAGAGCCTTACACGCAGTCGATAAAGCTGCTGTTGGAGTTGCAAAATATTTCGATAAAAATGTAAAGAAGGTAAATGCCTTTTTAGGTTGGGAACAAGAATATTTTTTAATCGATAGCGCATTAGCAGCATCACGTCCAGATATAACTTTAACTGGAAGAACGCTTTTAGGACATTCTTCTGCAAAAGGTCAGCAATTAGATGATCATTACTTTGGTACAATTCCTAATCGTGCAATGGCCTTTATGAGAGATTTAGAAATTGAATGTATGCTGTTAGGCATTCCTGTTAAAACCAGACATAACGAAGTAGCTCCAAACCAGTTTGAGTTGGCTCCAATCTATGAAGAAGCCAATCTCGCCGTAGATCATAATTCTTTATTAATGGATGTAATGGGGAAAATTGCAGCACGACATTATTTTAAAGTTTTGCTACATGAAAAACCTTTTGCTGGCATCAATGGATCTGGAAA
>CAYRVY010000027.1:0-12865 GCA_964427695.1 uncultured Flavobacteriaceae bacterium | reverse complement strand
TTTACTCAACTAGGGATGGATGGGAAAACTAAACTAAACAACCTGGGTTGGAAAGTTGAAATTAATTTGCAACAAGGAGTTGAAAATACATACCAGTGGTTTTTGGAGCATCATAATGATATGAAATTTATTAAATAGATGCATGGTTAGAATACTCCAATTAAAAAACAGGAACCGTTAAATACATCTCAACAAATAAATGCTGGGTGGTTTTACATAGTTTAGGGTATGTCATAAAATTGCATATTTAAACGATATAAGTAACCAAAATAGGGTTACACTAAATAACATATGGCATAAACAATTCTAGGCAATCAATTAGAAGTAAAAGTCAATTTTAAAACACTTAAAAACAAGTGGTTACATTATTAATGTGTGACTTACATTGGCGAAGCCGTGAAAAAATAATTGTACATAAAGCGCTATTGTTTGGGATAGTTCCAAACCAGATGGTACACTTCGTAAATTAATGGATGTTTTTAAAATGAGTGAGTAACTTGGAAAGCAGAAATTGGACTGAAAAAAGGGATAGAAGATACTTATTGTTGGTTTATAGCGAATATTTAAGGATTTAAGGGCGTAAGGCGATAAAAGTAACAATATTGCAATTTGGTATTGAAAAAATACAAAAGCAATAATTTATATTTATGTAGTGTCGTTACATAAAAAACATATGTTTTAAGTAGTTGTATTACTTAAAGAGAAAACATCAAAATCTTTTTTACTATAAAACAACAAATAACAAAGAGGTAGATTTTTATATTCAAAAGCAAAAAGAAAAACTACTAATTCAGGTAAGTGTATTGCTAAAAAATATCGACACCAAAGAAAGAGAGGTCAAAGCCTTGATAAAGGCAATGGATGAGCAAAAATTAGATACAGGTTATATTTACACCTATAATGAGACAGAAAAAATAGAAATAAATTCTAAAACGATTCATATTATCCCATTCTGGAAAATTTGCCTGGAATAATTGTAGCTTATCACTAAAAAACGGATGGCAACAAATACAAAGCTAGATGATACTCCACTCAAACTCATGGATGTCTCTAAACTAAATAAACTGGGTTGGAAAGCAGAAATTGCACTGCAAAAAGGGATTGAGACTACTTATGATTGGTTTTGTGAATATGAAAAGAATAGACATAAATATAAAATCACATAATAAAATGGCAGAAAATAAGAAAAAACTTGTTAAGTTAAATTTGGGTTGTGGTTCACAAGTAGTTGATGGTTGGATAAATGTGGACTATGCATTAGGAGCTAGATTAATGAAAATTCCATTTTTCAAGGCACTTAATAGAAAGGTTAAATTATTTAATTTAGATTGGAATGAAAAAATATATCTTCATAATTTAACCAATAATTTTCCATGGGATAATGATAGCATTGATGTCGTATACAGTTCTCATACTTTAGAGCATTTTACAAAGGAGGAGGGACGGAAATTTCTTAAAGAAAGCCATAGAGTTCTACGTAAAAAAGGGATTTTTAGGATTGTTGTACCTGATCTCCAGAAGGATATAAATCAATATATTAAAGGAGAAATTTATGCAGACGATTTTATTCAAAACCTTGGTGTTCTTTATGGAAATAAAAAAACGGGTATTTTAAAAAAATTATCTCCATTTATTGAATTTCCACATAAATGCATGTATGATAATACTAGATTAATTCAAATTTTAAATGACATTGGCTTTGAAGCAACTACAAGATTCAAATTTGAAAGTGATATTGAAGATATTTACCAGATTGAATTAGCCACAAGGGTAGAAAATGCGGTAATTATAGAAGGTTTAAAATATTGACAGAATGAGGACATAAGTACAATTTAAAGAAAAATAGTTAAAATAATTTGGGAAAATTAAAAAACAGAAAGTGTGACTTGTAATTTATTAGATGTTTCTAAATCGGTTAGATTGGATAGAAAGCCCAAATTAAAATGCAACAAGGTATTGAAAGTACTTATGGGTAGTTTTGTGAGAATCTAGGGCAGTTTAAGAAAGTCAAAATATAACTTTTAAACTTCATATGGTTTAAATAAATGATGCAATATATAAAAAAATTAATCCCCTTTGGTGAATTGAAAAAATTGATTACTGTAATATTTGATCAAGGATTTGTTAGTCTTTCAACATTCTTAATTACTGTGGTTATTGCTAATAATTTTGATAAGATAGATTATGCAAATTTTGTTCTGTTAACATCTATAGCAATGACTATTTTAGGTTTTCAGAGATCAATAATAACACAACCATTAGCAATAAACTATAGTGATTATAGTGAGACTATCCAACAGAAATATTTCAATTATAATGTTTTTTTAAAAAATGTATTTAATCTTTTATTAGTTGTTGTTTTTCTAATTTATTTATTTTTTAATAAAGATTACAATGATAACTTGTCCAAAGAATCAATATTATTTTTTTATGTTTTTGCTTTTACTTCTTACTTTTTTGTTAAAGACATGTATATTGGTAGTCGTCAGACTAAGACGGCATTTTACTATGGTATCTTTGTTAGTATCCTAATATTTATATTGTTATCAATTGTTTATACTTTTCAATTTATAGGTTTACTATCCTTTCTTTTTATTTTAAGCATTATTTACTTATTGCCTTTTGTGATAATGTTTTTAGTTAATAATAATAAAAAAGCTATAAAATATAATTACAGTTTTAAAGATGGTTTTCTGTCAAATAATTGGCGAGTTGGTAAATGGATAGCTGCTACAAACCTGCTGTATTCAATTTATTCACAAGCTGGGCCTTGGATAATTTTATATTTTTTATCTAAAGATGAGGTAGCAATTTATGGTATTTTGATAAGTGTTACTAATTTAGTTAGTCCTGTATTAAGAGGTTTTACATCTTATTTGTTACCATTGTTGGCAAGCTACAGAAGTCAAATGAAAGAATTAATAAAACAGTTTATATTTTGGGAAATTATATTTATAACGACTGCTGTTTTATTTTTGATTTTTGGAGTAATATTTGGTGAATGGCTGGTATCTTTCGTTTTTGGAAGTAAATATGCAAATTTAGGATGGATTGTTGTCCTTCCTTTTATTAATCAGTCAATTAACATTATATTTCAACCAGTAGATATTATTCTAAATGCATTGAAGCGAACAGATATTGGCTTCTATTTAGTTGTTTTTCGTGCTATATTTTCATTGTTACTTGCCTATGTTTTTGTTTCAAATTTTGGTTTGATTGGTATTTTTGTTGCTAGAATTATTGAAAATCTTTTTTATCAACTTATTTTATTTAATAGAATGTATAAGTTAATGACAATATGAATATTTATTTTGTTTCAAGAGAATTTATTGATTCTAAGTATTAGCAGTTGTTTTATTCCATTATACAACAAGATATATAAAATATTTATCCCGATAAAATTAAAAGTAACTTCCAATTTTTGCAGAGTAATTTAGGGGTTGATTTTTTTATTAGTGGAGTAGTCTCCCTAAAAAACAGGACAGTTATAAATTTAAATAGTAATTGATATAGTTAAATTAATAAATATGAAAGAGCTAATTAAACATATTATCCCAAAAATATTTCACTCATACTTATATAAAACATTTAATAAAAAATATAATAAATCATATTCACAATCAGGTGAAGATATGATTCTTAATACAATTTTTAAAGGCAAAAAAAAAGGCTTTTATATTGATGTCGGAGCTAATAATCCAAAGATGAATTCCAACACTCATTTTTTCTATAAATTGGGATGGTGTGGTATAAACATTGATGCTTTACCTGGAAGCATGAATAAATTTAATCTAATAAGACCTCGAGATATAAATTTGGAAATTCCGATTTCAGATAAGGAAGAGACATTAAAATATTATATGTTTTCTTCATCATCATTTAATACTTTTTCTGATGAGATGGCAAATTCTTGTAATCATAAACTAATGAAAACAAAATTAATTCAAACTAAAAAATTATCAGATGTTTTGCGAAAACACGTGAATAATAAAGAAATCGATTTTATGTCTATAGATGTGGAAGGGTTCGATTTTCAGGTTTTAAATTCAAATAATTGGAATAAATTTAGGCCTAAGATTTTAATAGTAGAATTTTTTATTAATGATATTGGAACTGATAAAAATAAAAAAATAGAATCATTTTTAAACAACGTGGGTTATTCTATGATTTGTTCAACGCCGACAAATACAATATTTATAGAAAAAGAGTTTTATAAGGTGAGATTCCTAACCTGAACAGACTCTATTTAAGAGACGGGATTAATTGTTTACCCCTTTAACCCCATTGAATGGGAAGATGCAATAATTAGACTTTTAGAAAACAAAAAACTTGCTCAATAACTAATTAATGCAAAAATCAAAGCAGAAACGATTTAGCAGTTGAAAATATGTAGAAAATTATAATCAATAATAAAATCCACACTTAACCGAAATTTCGGTTGTAAACTATTATTAAATTAAACAAAGCACTTGATGAAAAAAAACAAAATTTTAATTTTCCACCCTGCTTTAGCGCCATATCGAATAGATTTTTTTAATGCATTAAATGAAAATTTTGAAGCAAAATTTTATTTTAATACTTTAAATGTTCTAAGTCAACAATTTAATCAAGAAAGACTTAAATCAAAATGTAAATTTAAATGTAATTATTTATTACATGGTTTTGAATTATTTGGTCGTTCATTCAAATTTGGAATTTCAGCCATTATAAAAAAAGAGAATCCAAGAATTGTTTTATGTAGTGAATTTGGACCAAATACTATTCTTGTTTTTTTTATTTATATTTTAAATAGAAAAAAATTTAAATTATATACCGTTAGCGAAGATAGTCTTGATATTGCTATTTCTCGCAAGAGTTTACGCTCTTTTATTAGAAATGTTATCTCTAGGAATATAACTGGAATTATGTACACTAGTAAAGAAGTTTGTTTTTGGCATAATAATAATATTTCAAATGAACAAAAACTGATTGAATTACCCATTATTCATAGTGATGAGCTATTTCGAAAAGAGTTAGCCAAAAGTATTAATACTGCAAATAAAAATATTGAACTATATAATCTTAAAGGTAAAAGGGTTGTTCTATTTGTAGGCAGATTAGCTAAAGTGAAAAATTTATCCTTTTTAATAAAAGTTATGCAACAGTTAAATAGTTCTGACTGGGCACTAGTAATTGTTGGAGATGGGGAATTAATGAATGTTTTAAAAAATGAGACTGTAAAATTAAAAATTTCAAACAAAGTTTATTTTACTGGCAGGTTAGAAGGCAAAGAATTACTTTCTTGGTATAACATAGCTCAAATATTTGTTTTGCCAAGTATTTATGAACCATTTGGAGCTGTTGTGAATGAAGCTTTATTAGGAGGTTGTGATGTTTTGTGCTCTGAAAAAGCAGGTGCCAGTAGTTTAATAAATACATTTAATGGTCAATTATTTAATCCGTATAATGAAATTAATTTATTAAATCATTTATCCTATAGTTTAAACCTTTTACAACCTATTCCAAGATCAAAGCTCAAGTTAAGAAAAAGTAAAATGCCCTTTACTTTTTCTAGTAAAATTAACAAGTTAATTGCTGCTTTAGAAGAATAAGAAGATTTTTTTGTAAATTAAATAATGTAAAAAGGAAGCAGAATTAATCATTCATATTTTAAATAGGTTTAATAAAGCACAAATCATTATAAAATGAAATATCAATTTCATAAAATAAATATCCTGATTTTTTTATGTTTTGTATCTCTTCTTCTTTTTTCAAGTAGAAGTTTTTCAAATGCCCAAGAAAATGCTATTGTTCTAAATAACATACATAAAGTTATTAGTATTATAATAGCATTATTTTTAAGTATTGTTTTTATATTAAATTTAAAAAAATTATTAAAACCTCCGAAGGCTTTTTTACTTTATGGGGGCTATATATTCATAGGGCTTTTATCTACATTCTTTTTTTCAAAATGGATTGGCTTTAGTTTATGGAAATTATTAGAAATAACTGCAATTTTTTCAATAGTATATTTTGTCTGGATTGTGTCAGGTGATAATAAATATTTTTTAAACTTTACTTTTAAACTTATATTAAAATATTATAAGTTCCTTGTTTTATTAACACTACTTGGCGTTATTTTATTTCCAAATATAGCCATAATACCATCTAGCCAATATCAAGAAGCATACTTACCGTATATTCTACAAGGAGCCATTGTCAAAATGAATTCTAACTCCTTGGGAGTTATGGGAGCTATTCTATTTTTTATAAGCTTTGTAAGGCTTTTAGATAAAAACGTAAAAGCTAATAAAAAGCATAATTTATTTTGGTTAATATTAAGTGGGATTATTTTAATTTTTGCTCAAAGTAGAACTTCGCTTGTAGCTTTATTATTAGTATTGATTTTATATTTAATAATAAATAGAAAATTATCATTTTTTTTTAAACTATTTATATTTAGCTTTTCATTTGTTTCAATATTTCTAAATTTTAATAATATTTTGCTGTACTTAGGGCGAGGATATAACATACAACATCTTGAAAAATTGAGTGGAAGATTGGAATGGTGGTCTATAGCATGGGATACTTTTATTAATGGAAGTTTAATGGAACACCTAATTGGAATGGGATTTGGTGTTGCTAATCGTGAAATTTTAAGTTCAATTGATTTTGAAGATGCTTCTACTTTGCATTCAGATTATGTGGATAGTTTAATTTCTACAGGTTTTATAGGTTCTCTTTTTTTAATTTCTAGTTTAATATTTACGTTTGTTAGAATAGTGAAAAACTATAATTTAATTAAGTCTACGAGATATTATTCTGAAGTTGTTGGAGTTTTTGTTATCATAGTAATTCGTTCTTTTAGTGGAACATCAATTGCATTTCATAATTTTTTTTTAATTATGTTTTTAATTACAATGATAAATATACTTTCCATTAAAAAAGCGAATATAATTAAGAAAGTTAAGTATATAAATTAACTAAAAATTATAATTAAATCTGAAAATATTAATGAAATAAATATAGGTGTTTTTAGAATTGAGTAAAAAAGTGAATAATATTAAAAAAACACATAATACAAACGAAACAGATTTTTTAATAGATTTATTTTCTACATTAAATAAAAAGAATATTATTTATTGTGTTTTGAGGAATTTTGATACATTACCTTTCGATCTTTTAGGTAGTGATATAGATTTATTTGTTTGCCAAGAAAATTTTCAAAAGTTTCATGAAATTCTAGAAAGTATAACTAAAAAATATAATGGTTATGTGATTTCTGAATTATTCAGTCCAAACGTTAAGGATGTTTCATTGTGTGGTTTTTATAAGGAGAATTGGTGGGGTGTACGTTTCGATACATTTACATATGTTGGAACCAACCAGTGCTCAATATTTTCAAATGAATTTATAATTAGTAGAATAAATATTTATAATGGAATTAAAGTTGTTAATAAAAATGACTCGTATATATTAGGTTTTATTAAGGAAATTATTGGTGCTAAAAAATTTAGTGAAAGATATGCTCAAGATGCATTTAATGCGTACAAACAAGAACAAAAATTATATGATACAGAGTTTTTAGAATTATTGGATAAAGGTTTAGTTAATAAATACTTAATCCCTTTAATAAAAGGTGAAATAGGTTTTTCAGAAAAAATATGCAAAATTATTTATAATGGATTTAAGAAAAAATACTATAGTAACAAATTAGAATTATTTATAAGCACTTTTTTAAATTTTAAATATAAATTGAAAAGGTTAGCAAAAACCCCAGGATTTTCAATCGCAATATTAGGAACAGATGGTTCAGGAAAGACTACTATTATAAATAAGCTAATTCCACTGTTGGAGAAACCTTTACATAATAAATTATATTGTAGCCATATGCGTCCAAATATGACACCTAATATAGCTCAATTATTTGGTAAACCTTTTGATAGTAATTTAAATTTGAATCCTCATAAAGAGTTAACTTCAGGCTTTTTTATTTCATTAATTCGATTATTATATTATTTATTTGATTATATTTTTGGCTATTGGATTATAGTAAATACAGTGCTTGCAAAAAAAACGACAATTTGGTTTTTTGATCGTTATTATTATGACTATTTGTTTGATCAAAAAAGAAGTTGCATAAAAATGCCAATATGGATTATCAAATTATTTGGATTATTTGTTCCAACTCCAAATTTAATTATTTGCTTAGGAGCAAATTCAAATTTAATATATTCTCGAAAAGCAGAACTGCCAATTGATGAAATTCGTTCTCAGATTCAGAAACTTAAATCATTTTGCTCAAAAAAAAGTAATGCTGTTTGGATTGATACAGGGAATCAGTCTATAGAATCAACAATTAATTTGGCAATGGAACAAATAGTTTTTAATATGTCTAATAGGTATAAGTGACAATTAACATTTTAATTTTATCGAAAGATTCTTATTTGTATTTACCAAATAAAAAATCACCTAAAGTAGTTCTAGATATAAGTAATTCTAATATTAGTAGAAAATCGTTTCTTCTTTATCAACCTTTTTCAAAAAGAGCAAAATTATTAAAAGTTGTATCCAGATTTTTTTCTATTTATTTTAATTGGATTGTAAAATTTCTTTTTTCTTATAAATCAAATTATAAATCTGATTTTGTTCAGCATATAGAGAAACAAATTGGTCAGATTCTTCATGTATCTGTTTATTTTTCTACTGCAAAAGACAAAACTGTACTGCAACTTCAATCCCGAAATCATCAAATTTTAGGTTATATTAAATTGGCAACTAATGATATTGGGAATATGCATATTAATAATGAAATAAATGCTATAAATATATTAAGTAAAAAAGGCATAATTGATTTGGATTATTTAATACTTGAAGGAAAGTTTGAAAGGTTTAATTATTGTTTTTTAAAAGAACTTAAAGGGAATATTAGTACAGTATCCGAGAAAGCTGTTTTAAAAATTTTAGACACTCTCAAAACAGACAAGTCTTTTAAACTATTAATGCATCCTAGAGTCATGAAGATTAGAAATAAATTGAAAGAATATAGTCTTAAATATTTTTTGACAATTCTAGATGAGCTTATAATAAATAAAAATGAATTTTTTAAAATTGTATACGAACATGGAGATTTCGCACCATGGAATTTAATAAAAACTGAAAAAGGGGTAACCCCTTTTGATTTTGAATATTTTGAAGAAAACGGTTTGGAATATTTGGATTTATTTAAATATTATTATCAGAAGGCAACTTTACTAAAAGGGAAATCTGACCACCAATTAATAAAATATTTACAATCAAGAATAAGATTAAACTATTTTAAAGAATTATTTATTATTTACTTACTCAAAGAAATTATTATAAAATCAGAAGAATGCTTAGACATTAAAAATGAAAAAAAACTTATTGAAATTCTACTAGTCAATAAAAATTAATATGAGGAAAAAATATATAATAATAGCCTATGCATGTGAAGATAAAGGTTCAGAACCTGGTGTAGGATTTCATTGGGCTAAAGCTATTTTAAAGCTTAACATTGATGGAGAAACTATTATTATCACAAGAAAGAACAACAATATTTTAAGATTAACAGAGGATAAAAAGGGTAAAGTTATTGGGATAGATGTAGCAAAACGATTCTTGTTTTTTAAAAAATTATTTGGAATAAGAACTTATTACTTATTGTGGACTATATTGGTATTTTTTCATTTATTAAAGAATTTTAGATTGTATAAAAATCACACTGTTCATCATATCACATTTACTCCTATATACTATCCACCAATATACTTTATATTACCTTTTAAATATAATTGGGGTCCTGTCGGAGGGGGAGAAACATTTCCAAATGTGTATTTAAAATCAATGAAATTTAAAGACATTCTTAGTGAATTTGTTCGAATTTGTATAAAATACTCTATTTACATTAATCCTTTTTTCTATTTTGGATGCTTTCATTCTGAAAATATAATTTGTTCAACATATGAAACTAAGGCTTTGATTCCTAAGATATTCAAGAAAAAAGTAACTGTAGAATTAATGGTCATGGATTATGACAAATTTAATATTAGAAGTCAAACTGAAAAGACTATCGTTATTGCAAATCGTTTAATAAATTGGAAAATGACACATCTTTTTGTAGAGGCATTTAGTGATTTCATTAGGAAAAATAAAACGGATTATAAGCTTATTATCATAGGGAATGGTCCTTATTTAAATAAAATAAAACCTTTTATAGACAATCAACAAATTATTCATTATTGTAGTTTTGAAAAGAGGATTGATATGTTAAACATATTAAAAAAAGCATCCTTATTTGTTTCTATGTCATTAAGAGATTCAGGAGCTGCTACACTTTTAGAAGCTGTAAGTTATCATATACCTTTTTTAGTTACAAATTCAGGAGCACATAAACTTTTTTTAGATAATGATATTGGTTTTACATTTAATTTGGAAAATTATAACATTGATAAGAAGAAAATAGAAAAAATACTTTCAAAAATTTTATTTGAAAATGTATTGATTAAAGAAAAAGAAAAGGTAAAAGAAAAATATTCTTTATTTTATTCTGAAGAAATTAAGTTTAATAGAATTCAGAAAATATTAGAATGAAGCATAGTTGTATAAATGTTTTGTTAAATCTAATTTAGATATAATAAATTTATAAATTGAAAATTTTATTCATTCATAATAAATACGGTAGATTTAGTGGAGAAGAAGCTGTAATTGAAGCTCAAATGAAGCTATTAAAAGCTAATGGTCACGAAATAATTGATTATTTTAGAAGTAGTGAAGAGTTAGAAGAAATGCCAAATGCTAATATCAAAGCTTTTTTTTCGGCATTGTACAATCCAAAGTCCATAAAAGAACTTATAGAACTCATAGAAAAAGAAAATCCAGAAGTAGTACATATTCATAATTTGTATCCCTTAATTTCTCCTGCCATTTTATCAGTGATAAAAAGAATGCGGATTCCCATAGTGATGACAGTACATAATTACAGATTATTATGCCCGAATGGTTTATTTTTTAATAAAGGTAAAATTTGTGAAAAATGTACAGGTAAAGGTAAAGAAATACATTGTATTACAAATAATTGTGAAGGGTCATTATTAAAAAGTACTGGTTATGCATTACGTAATTTTTGGGCAAGAAAAAAGAATAGTTATTTAGATAATGTGGATATGTTTTTATGTCTAACTGAATTTCAAAAAGATAAATTGGTAGCCAATGGTTATACATCAGAAAAATGTGAAGTGTTGCCTAACTTTTATGATAAGGAAATCAAGCAAATCGATTATAATACTGTTGGTAGAAAGTACGTAGCTTTTGTTGGGCGTATAAGCCCAGAAAAAGGAATTCTACTTTTATTGGAGGCGGCTAAAAAACTGCCCCATATCCCTTTTCAATTAGCCGGAGGAATGCGGAATGGATATGCTGCTGAATTGGATATTCCGGAGAATGTAATACTTAAAGGAATGTTGGACTCTAAAGAGCTGTCTGACTTTTACCAAAAGGCACGATTTTTTGTCTCGTCAAGTATTTGCTATGAGGGATTTCCTATGGTGTTTCCCGAGGCAATGGCTCATAAGCTACCCATCATAGCTCCTAATATGGCTGGCTACCCTGAAATTGCTGAAGATAGAAAAAACGGTTTGTTGTTTGAACCAAATAATGTGGATTCATTGACAGCAGTCATAGAGAAATTATGGCAGAATCAAGAATTATCTAAAAAATTGGGAGCAAATGGATTTGATAGACTTAAAGAAAAATATAGTTCTGAAAACTATTACAATCAATTAAATGAAACTTATCGTAAAGTTGTTATAAGCTACAACAGATAAGGCGACTTATAAAATGAATTTAAAAGAAATTATAAATAACAAAATTTATAGCTATCCATTAAAGCATTTGGTTCTAACAGATAAGTGTATTATCAACACTATCAATCCACACTCTTATTGCGTAGCAAAAAGGGACAAGGTATTTGCTGAAGTCTTGATGAAAAGTGATGTATTATTACCAGATGGATCAGGTATTGTCTTGGCAGCTAATATTTTAACTGGAAAAAAAATCAAGAAAATTGCAGGTGCAGATATTCACCAGTATTTATTAGAGCTAGCTAACAAAAAAAGACAGAAAGTATTTTATTTAGGAGCGTCACCAGAGACGTTGCAATTAATAAAAAATAGAATTCACAAGGAATTCCCAAATATTCAGGTAGCAAGTTACTCACCACCTTATAAACCAGAGTTTACAGATGAAGAAAATTATAAGATGATTGCTGCAGTGAATATCTTCAGTCCTGATTTTCTTTTTGTGGGTATGACGGCTCCTAAACAAGAAAAATGGGTGTACGATAATAAGGAAAATATTCAAGCTAATATCATAGCTTCCATTGGCGCAGTATTCGATTTTTATGCAGGTACCGTAAAACGTTCTGGACCTATTTGGATTAATTTAGGTTTGGAATGGTTACCAAGATTATTTCGAGACCCTAGGAGACTATGGAAGCGTAATTTTGTTTCGACACCTCATTTTTTATGGTGTATAGTTAAGGAAAAATATATTTAAGAAAATAATAAACTTTGCATTATAAATATTTAATATTCTCTATTTATCAAATCTTAACAAAATATATCAACTTATTTGGATTACTTCTATCTACTTGAATAATTATTATTTAATTTTAATACCTCAAGTAAAAGAATTAATATTATAAAACCATTATATTACAATTAGCAGCAAATGAAAAAAACAATTATTAAATACCTGTCAATATTTAGTTTAGCCATCCTATTAAATGCCTGTGCTTCACCACAAAAGATAGTTTATTTTCAAGATATTGAAGGGCAGGTTGTAAATGATACTCTAATGAATTTTGAAC
>CAYRVY010000026.1:0-13277 GCA_964427695.1 uncultured Flavobacteriaceae bacterium | reverse complement strand
CATTCCTCTCTTAAAAAGAGTTTGCAAATTTACAATTATATATTTGATTAACAAACTGTAAAGAGCGAATATTTTTAGCACCTATTTGTGGTGTTATTCCTGTAAGACAACTCCTATGGAAACTAATGTGTTATTCATATATAGTAAGAATAATTATAACAGGTCTTTTTTAGCTATATTCTATGACAACTTTTAAGCAGTTAGTTAAAAAAAGTGTGTAAATAAATGATTTAAGTCATATTTTTTAATAAAAAATAAGAATAATTTTGCTGTAATTAATTAAGAATATTAAGAGCTTTTTAAACTCTTTAAAATTGTTTTTATGAAAAGGCTAATTAAATTTTTTATTCCGCCCAAAATATGGCAATTACCAGCGCTAATTATAACAGGTGCTATAGCAGGTCTTTCATTGTATGCTCTTGTAGAGTCTAAATCTATTTCGTATCTATCAGACAATCCACAAACCTGTGCCAATTGTCATGTAATGACGCCACAATACGTTACTTGGAGTAAAAGTTCGCATAAAAAATGGGCAAACTGTAATGATTGCCATGTTCCGCAAGATAATATTTTAAAAAAATACGCCGCTAAAGCTGCCGATGGCTTGTACCATGCTTCTGTTTTTACAGCCAGATTAGAACCAGAAGTTATAATGATGAGAGAAGGAAGTGCTGCAGTTGTTCAAAATAACTGTATTAGATGTCACCAAGACCAAGTTACCGATGCAAAACTAAGTGGTTTAGTCGAAAAACATTTCGAAATGAGAACAGAAAGAAAATGCTGGGAATGTCATCAAGAAGTTCCACATGGTAAAGTTAGAAGTTTATCTTCAGTCAAGTATTATGGGAAAATACCGGAAGAACACTATGAAACAATACCTAGTTGGTTAAAAACATTTTTAAACGATACAATTAAATAAAAAAGCAACATAATGAATGCAAAAAGAAAACCTTGGATGAACTGGATACTATTTTTTGTGTCTTTAGTTTTAGTGTTTTTGTTGGGACTTTTGGTTTCATCAATAACCGAACGTAAAATGGAAGCTAAATATGCTTATACTCCATTAACAAAAATTAATAAGCTAGAACCTCGAAATGAAATTTGGGGAATAAATTTTCCTCGTGAGTTTCAATCGTATTACAAATCAGCAGATACTACATTTTTCTCAAAATATAATTCATCATCAAAAGTTGATTTATTAGAAAAATTTCCTCAGTACGTTGTTTTATGGGCAGGTTATGGATTTGCAAAGGACTATAATGCTGGGCGTGGGCATGTGCATGCTATAGACGATTTACATAACACATTACGTACTGGAGCTCCAACAGGACCAGATGATGGACCAATGCCTTCAACTTGCTGGACGTGTAAATCTACTGATGTGCCACGATTAATGGACGAAATAGGTATAGATGCTTATTACAGCGGGAAATGGTCTAGTAAAGGATCGGAAATTGTAAATCCAATAGGTTGTGCTAACTGTCATGATGAAGAAACAATGAACTTAACAATTACACAGCCTGCACTAATTGAAGCTTTTGCTCGACAAGGAAAAGATATTACTAAAGCTACTCATAATGAAATGCGTTCATTGACTTGTGCTCAATGCCATTCAGAATATTATTTTAAAAAAGATATTCCAGGTAAAGAAGGAATACCTTATTTGGTTTTTCCTTGGGATGAAGGATATACAATGGAAGATATGGAAGAATACTACGATAATGTTGGGCATATTGATTGGATACATACAGTAAGTAGAGCGCCAATGTTAAAATCGCAACATCCAGATTACGAAATTTATAAAATGGGTATTCATGGAAAAAGAGGAGTTTCTTGTTCCGATTGTCATATGCCTTATAAAACAGAAGGTGGGCAAAAATTTACAGACCACCACATTCAGTCACCGTTAAACAATGTTGCTAATTCTTGTCAGGTTTGTCATAGAGAAGACAAAGATGAGTTAATAAAAAATGTTTTTGATAATCAAGACAAAATAGCTTATAACCGTCAGGAATTAGAAAAATTACTAGTTAGGGCACATGTTGAAGCCAAAAAATGTTGGGATTTAGGTGCTACAGTAGAACAAATGAAACCTATTTTACAAGGAATTAGATTAGGGCAGTGGCGTTGGGATTTTGTAGCTTCTTCTCATGGAGGGTCATTCCATGCACCAATTGAAATGGGTAGAGTATTAGGTAGAGGAATTATAATTACTCAAGAAACGAGAATTAAATTATCTAAATTATTAATCCAATTAGGATTTTTAGGCGAAGTCCCATATCCTCGAATTGAAACAAAAGCAGCAGCTCAAAAATTTATAGGTCTTGATGCCGCTAAAATGAAAGCTGATAAAGAAAGATTTAAAAAAGAACTATTGCCTCAATGGGAAACAAGTGCAAAATCAAGAGAGGCTGAATACTAGTTAAACTTGCGTAACAAATTACAGCGAATTAATAAAAGAAATTAAGGATTGAAAAAAAACGCTTAACTAATATTATTTGATTTAATACCAAATGTAAGCTTCAATGAATGAAAATAATAATAATAAAACCAATAAACTGCTCTGGGAAAAGCCTTGGGGTTATGTAGAATCTTTTTTTATTGGATTTGGTTTAATTATAACAGGCTTTTTCTTAGAATATTTTGTTGCAACCGACACTGTACCAATACTTTCATTTCCAAATAATATAATATTTTTATTAGGATATGTAGTAGTATTGTTTGTTTTATATTATTGGTTTTCATCAGTTCAGATAATAAGATGGCTAACAAAAATACCAGCATCTATCACAAGTATAGTGTTAGTAACATTAATGGTAATGATAATGGGAATTATCCCTCAAGAAGTTTCAGAAAACTATTTTATAACTAAATTAGGGCTAAACAGTATCACAACAAATTGGGCTTTTTTATTAGTAATGTTTCAGTTTCTTACATGTTTAGGTTTAATTACTATTAAAAGAATATTACAATTTGAGTGGTCAAATTTTGGGTTTATATTAAATCATTTTGGATTATTTATAGCCTTACTTGCTGGAATTCTTGGCACAGGAGACTTACAGCGTTTAACAGTTGATACATATGAAGAAAACCCCAGCTGGATTGCTATAGACAGAGACAATAATCAATTTGAATTACCCTTTGCCTTTTATTTAAAAGATTTTATAATTGAGGAGTACAACCCAAAGCTTGCTATCATTAATAATAAAACTGGAGATATTGCTGAAAGCAATGACAAAAAGCTTTATTTAATAGAGAAAGGAGAAAAATATACATTCGAAAATTTCGAAATAACAATAGACGAATTTTTACCTTCATCTGTACGAGTTGGCAAAAAGTATGAATCCATAAATGTGTTAGGCTCGCCTCCTTCTGCATTAATTTCTTTTAAAAATACAGAGAATGATTCTATCGCTAATGGATGGATTAGTTGTGGAAGCTTTATATATCCATACGAACCACTTAAAATTAGCGATGAATATTCTTTAGTTATGACTATTCCAGAAGTAAAGAAATTTAGTTCAGAAATAGATATTTTAACCAAAGAAGGTAAGCGAATAAAAACAGTTATAGAAGTTAACAAACCTTTTAAACACAAGGGTTGGAAAATTTACCAGTTTAGCTACGATGATAAAATGGGTAAATGGTCTAATTTAAGTGTTTTAGAATTAGTTAAAGATCCATGGCTTCCTGTTGTATATATTGGTATATTTATGATGATTTTTGGAGCTATATATATATTCTGGATGGGTAATAAAATAAATAAAAAATGACTTGGACAAACTTCCCTTTATATAGTATAGCTACTTTAATTTGTTGGATTATTGGATTGATTTTTTTGTTGATCTCTTATAGAAAAAGAGTTTTTTTTAATTTTGCAAATATATTCTTTGTATTTGGCTGGTTAATTTTAATCTTATTTATGATTATCCTTTGGATAGAACTTGATAGACCTCCAATGCGTACTTTAGGGGAAACTAGATTGTGGTATTCTACATTTTTACCATTAGTAGGGTTTTTAACATATATACGATGGAAATACAAATGGTTTTTAGCCTACAGTTTTGTGATGGCAGGTTTGTTTTTATTGATAAATTACTTTAACCCAGAAGCTTATTCAAAAACCTTAATGCCAGCATTGCAAAGCCCATGGTTTATACCTCATGTTTTGGTCTATCTGTTTTCGTATGCTGTATTAGCAGCTTCTAGTATTGTTGCTGTTAAAGGGTTGTACGACAAATCTAAAGGGGTTTTTAAAATAGAAACTTTAAAATTAGCAGATAATTTAGTTTATTTAGGCTTTGCTTTTTTAACTTTAGGTCTATTGTTTGGAGCTATTTGGGCAAAAGAAGCTTGGGGACATTATTGGACTTGGGATCCAAAAGAAGTTTGGGCATTTTTAACTTGGACGGGCTATTTAATTTACATTCATTACCGTCATTTTCATTTGCATAAAACAAAACAAGCCTTAATTATTTTAGCTATTTCTTTTCTTATTTTGTTAGTCTGTTGGTTTGGCGTAAATTATTTACCAGTTGCAAGTTCAAGTGTTCATACTTACACTAGCTAATATGCTGAATAGTAACTTTGTTTACCAAAATATTTTTAGTTTGACCTCAAGGTATTACAAGTTTTGCAGATCTTTATGACGATTTTTGTTTAGAGGTTTAGAAGTAAAAATACTGCATCGAAAAGCCTAAAAATGGCGTATCGGTTTGTGTTATAAGATTAATAATCCTTTAACCAATAGCAACCTTTATATATAATCGCAGACAATTTCAATTCTAATAAGTATTATTATTTTTAATTCTAAATAAAAGGACTTATCTTTTTGTTTTATGATATTCTTTTGTGTCTTCCATTATCTCTTTAAAAATTGGTTTATTTTTAAACCCTCTGTAACTAAATTCAGAGTATAGCAACCCAGGGTAGTTATTACTTTCTATAATGATAGGACCTTTTTGAGTAATTGCAACATCCCAACCATCTATATAACTAGGAAGCAAACTAGCAGCATGTTTAACTAAGATTAAAGCCTCATCAAAATAAGGAATTTTAAAGTCTTCAAAAACAAAACCAGAGTCTGGATGTTTATTGCTAATTCGTGCTCCTTTAATCATACTTGTTAGGGATTTTTTAAATAATTTACCCTCTTCAATGTTTACTGGAACGAAAAGCCCACCACTACTAACATTGTCAACTACTGAATCTCCTGAACCAAACCGCATAAAAGCACCCAAAATATGAATTTTATCTTTTTTATCAAAAAATGTTTCAATCCGTATCGTATTAATAGTCTTATGATGTATCATATTAATTTTACTGTGTTGAATCACAACTTCCTGATGGATGTAAGAGTTATTTATTAGCGCTTCTAAAACTTCAGAAGACTGTTCTCGTATTGTAACTTCATTAAGTAGTATAATACCAAATCCCTGATTTCCTTGAGTAGGTTTTAAAAATATACTGCTAATATTTGCCGACTTAAAAACCATAAGAAAGTAATCAACTAATTCTGAACTACTTTTAATAGTAAAAGTTTGCCCATTAAAGAAAAAGCTTTTTCTGAAATTATAGCTGATAACTTTTGGCGTGGGAATTTTGTGCTCTAAACAATAGAAATTAAAAAAAAGTTTGTCAACTGAAATCGAGTCAATTGTAGAATGCTTTGTGTTTCTATCTGCGATTGATTCCAGTAACCGATTATATTCTTGAATGCTTAAATAATCTTTAAAATTGGTAGGAGCATCCTTTCTATAAAAAAATCTGCCAATATAATGGCTTGGAAAATGTTTTTTTATTACCCATAGCTGTAATAACTCTTTAAAGATTATATAATAAGGCTTCTTATTAGTGTCTTTTAAAAAATATCTTAATCTTTTGAGATTACTTATCATAATAAGGAAGTTATAGATAGATAAATGAGAAATTTAATGAAAAAACAACGATTTACTTCATATAAAAATACAATTTTATTTTGATTTTTGTTTTAATGTGCTTCTAACCAATTGTCTCCAAGTCCAAAATCGACATCAAGCGGAACAGATAAGTTATAAGCATTTTCCATTTCACTTTTAATAAGTGTTTTCATTTCTTCTAATTCTGGTTTATAAACATCAAAAACCAACTCATCATGCACTTGTAAAAGCATTTTGGTTTTATAATTTCCTGCTGAAAGTTTCTCGTGAATATTAATCATAGCAATTTTAATAATATCGGCAGCACTACCTTGTATTGGAGCGTTTACCGCATTACGCTCTGCACCACCACGAACCACTGCATTAGGCGAATTTATATCCTTTAAATAACGACGACGACCTAATACTGTTTGTACATAACCATGATCTCGTGCAAAATCTATTTGTTCCCTTATAAAATTACGTAGTTTTGGATAGGCTGCATAGTAAGTCTCTATAAGTTCTTTGGCTTCAGTTCGTGATAAATCGGTTTGATTGCTTAATCCAAAAGCCGAAACGCCATAAATAATACCGAAGTTTACTGTTTTGGCATTATTACGTTGTTCTCTGGTCACTTCGCTAATAGGAACATTAAAAACTTTTGAAGCTGTTGACGCATGAATGTCTTCACCTTTTTTAAAAGCATTAATCATATTGTCTTCTTGACTTAAAGCAGCAATAATACGTAACTCTATTTGTGAATAATCGGCTGCTAAAAGTGTGTATTCTTTGCTTCTCGGAACAAATGCTTTTCTAACCTGGCGACCACGTTCTGTACGTATAGGAATGTTTTGCAGGTTAGGATTATTACTTGCTAAGCGTCCTGTTGCAGCAACAGTTTGCATATAGTCGGTATGTATGCGTCCAGTTGAAGGTTCAACTTGTGTTGGTAACGCATCAACATAGGTGCTTTTTAATTTTGCAAGTCCTCTATACTCTAAAATATCTCTAATAATCTCATGGTCTTTTGCTAAATATTTCAACACATCTTCGGCAGTCGAGTATTGTCCTGTTTTGGTCTTTTTAGGTTTATCAACCAATTTCATTTTGTCAAATAATATTTCGCCTAATTGCTTTGGTGACGCAATGTTGAATGTTGTACCTGCTGCTTCATATATTTTAGAAATTAAAGAATCTATATCCTTATTTAATTCTGAAGAAAGTGAATTTAAAAAATCTACATCTAATTTAATACCTTCCAATTCCATAGTTGCCAAAACACGAAGTAAAGGCACTTCAATTTCATCAAATAATTGTTGGGTATTGGCTTCGACAAGTTCATTTGTAAAATGTTTTTTTAGCTGAAGCGTAATATCTGTATCTTCTACAGCGTATTCGGTTTGTTTGTCTAAAGCAACCTCTCGCATCGAGAGTTGATTCTTTCCTTTTTTACCAATGAGTTCTGTGATAGAAATTGGCGTATAATTCAAATACGTTTCTGCCAACACATCCATATTATGTCGCATATCTGGATTTATAAGGTAATGTGCCAACATAGTGTCGAAGAGTTTTCCTTTTACCTTTATATTGTATTTGTGTAGCACTTTAATGTCGTACTTTAAATTCTGACCGATTTTTTCAATGACTTCACTTTCAAAAAAAGGACGCAATTGTTCTATCAATTCTTGTGATTCACTTTTGTTTTCTGGGAAAGGCACATAAAATCCTTTACCAATTTCCCATGAAAACGCAATACCAACCAACTCGGCAGTAATTGGGTTGATGCCTGTTGTCCCGATAGCTATCGGGACAGTATCAAAACAGACGCTGGTTTGATTCATTAATTTTTTAATGAAGAGTTTGGTTCCCATTCCTGAAGCGACACTTTGGTAAAAATGCGAAGTTGTTTTAGCAGTTTTTCGTGAATTAAATGTAGTTGAGGTTTCGTTTTCAGTTGAAGCATCCTCTACTCCAAATAGGGAAAATTGTCCGCTTCCTGCAAGCCCCTTTCCTTTGCCAACCATAGCTTTAGCGTCGGTTGGTGTTTTGGTTTCAATTAAAACTTTTGTTTCTTGAGGAGTTTCTGTAGCAAATGTTTTTATAAAATTTTCGGTTAAACGTCTAAATTCTAATTCTTGAAAAATCTCTGTTACTTTTTCAATATCTGGCGTATTCAAATCAAAATCATCAAAATTAAATTCAATAGGAACATCTAACATAATGGTCGCCAATTGCTTTGAAAGTATGCCTAAATCTTTAGCAGCTTCCACTTTTTCTTTCATCTTCCCTTTAAGTTCATGAGTATTTGCAAGCAAACCTTCCATGCTTCCATAAGTGGCAATAAATTTTTTAGCAGTTTTTTCGCCAACACCAGGAAGGCCTGGAATATTATCGGAAGAATCTCCCATCATACCTAAAAAATCAATAACTTGTTCTGGCCGCTCTACTTCAAATTTTTTCTGTACTTCTGGAATTCCCCAAGTTTCATAACCACCACCAAACATTGGTCTGTACATAAATATATTTTCAGAAACCAATTGTGCAAAATCCTTATCAGGAGTTACCATAAAGGTTTGGTAACCTTCTTTTTCAGCTTTTTTTGCAAGTGTTCCAATAACATCATCGGCTTCATAACCTTCTTTAACCATAATAGGAATATGCATGGCTTTTAAAATCTCGTAGATATAAGGCACAGCAATTTTTATAGCATCAGGTGTGGCATCACGATTTGCTTTATATTCAGGGAAAGCTTCGGTTCTTGCAACACTTCCGCCTTTATCAAAACATACTGCCAGATGGTTTGGTCGCTCACGTTTTATAACGTCTAAAAGCGAATTCATAAAACCCATTATTGCTGAAGTGTCTGTGCCTTTTGAGTTAATTCTCGGATTTTTTATAAAGGCATAGTAGCCACGAAAAATTAAAGCGTAAGCATCTACAAGGAAAAGGCGTTTTTTATTTGGCATGTTCTAGTTTTGTTGAAGACCATAAAACTACGAAACTTATTGTTGCATTGAAATGTAATTTCTAATTTTCAGCTTTAAAATTTTATATATGAAATATTTTTTCAATCGCTATTCATGGAGGTGCAGGAAGTTTAGTAAAAGGAATGTTGACATCAGAGTTGGAAACTCCATATAAACAAGTTCTAAAACTATCTTTAGATTTGGTAAAATAATTTAAAGAAAAGGAAGTTAATAGAGAAATTGCATTTGCTGAATAAAAAAAGACTGCCTTTTCAGACAGCCTCTTGTTCAATTTTTTATTGGATGATTAATTAACTCATTAAAGTCTCTTTACGTTTAAGTTGTAAGCTCTTTATATATGCTTTAATACTAATTATGTCATTACTTTTTTTATAGTTAAGATCTAAACTCTGTGTTTTAGGATTGATACTTATTGGCTCAACCTTTTTTATAACCACTTCAGTCTTTATGATAGTTTTAGTTTCTTCTACAGTATTAATTGTAGTAGTCTGTGCCATTGAAATAAATGGAAGAACTAAAATTACGATTATTAATAAAAACTTTTTCATGACTCAAATATTAGTAGGTTTCTGAAGCAAATGAATAACATACTTGCTTTAGAGCTTAAAATATTTGATAAAATGCAAAGAAATGAGGTTTATTCAAAGGATTCAGTATAAACCATCGATGAAATGCATATCTGATTTCATTTCTGCAAAATAAACCCTACGCTTTGTAGATAAAGCAGGTATTTAATCTATTCTTTTTAAAGTTTTTCTTTAATAGAGTAATAATTATCTCAGATAAAATATTCAGCTTGGATATTTTTATTTTTAGCATCTTGATATTTAGTCATGCTAAACCCTTTGTGAATAGAGTAAAAGCCTGTTTTCCCTTGTTTATTTACAGCAATATAACCTACTTGAAAATTCTTATAATTGCTATTAGGCTTGCTTACAATACGTTTGACAGCTTCTTTACAGGCTTCTTGTGGTGATTTACCTTGTCGCATGAGTTCCACTATAAGGAAACTACCAACAGTTTTTACGACTTCTTCTCCCAAACCAGTTGCTGCAGCAGCACCAATTTCGTTATCTACGAACAATCCAGAGCCAATAATAGGAGAATCGCCAACACGTCCAACCATTTTGTAAGCTAAACCACTCGTTGAGCAAGCTCCAGAAATATCACCATTTTTGTCAATTGCTAACATCCCAATAGTATCGTGGTTTTCGATATTAATAATGGGCTTGTATTTGGCTTCTACTTTCCACTTTTTCCATGCTTCTTTGGAGGCTTTAGTTAATAATTCTTCTGGTTGAAACCCTTTTGAAATTGCAAACTGTTCAGCACCTTTACCTGCAAGCATTACATGTGGCGTGTCTTCCATGATTTTTCGTGCTACAGAAACAGCGTGTGTAATATTTTGAAGATAGACTACAGAACCACAATCTCCATGTTTATTCATGATACAAGCATCTAAAGTTACATTACCATCACGATCTGGTAAACCACCTTTGCCTACGGTTTGATTTTTTTCATTAGCTTCTTCAATCATACAGCCTTGTTCTACTGCATCTAAAGCATTACCATCTGTTTGAAGCACTTTCCAAGCTTGAGCTGTTGCGTTTTTAACTTCCCAAGTCGCTATAACTAATGGTAAAGATGTTTTATCTGTTATTTCTGCTTTAGTCTTTCTTGAAGTGTTTTCAGAGCAACTCGACAGCGTATTCCCGACAGCTATCCCAACTCCTGATATTGATGCGCTTATTATAAAATTTCTTCTTTTCATTGAAAATAATTTTTTTCATTTCCATGATCCCGATAGCAATCGGGACGGAAATCTGTTTTTACAATTTGGATATATAATGTAAACATATCACAAGGTAATAAATAATTTAAAAGTTAAAAACGTTTAACAATTTGATAAGATAAACACAAATCTTTATTATTAACTTGCGATTTGAAAGAAAACTAATATGCTTCGTTGGATTATCTTCATAGTTATTTTTGGAATTATAGATTTTTATGCTTTTCAAGCTGTAAAAACTCTAATTAAAAGTATCTGGCTACACTATTTATATTTCCTTATTTCAGTTGTAGTCTTAGGAAATTTTATTTACCAACTTACTAACATGAATGGACTCTCTATTAGCACAAATATTGCTATTGGATTGTTTTTAACCCTATATCTTCCAAAAATAGGCATCATGTTTTTTATGTTTGGCGAGGACATTATTAGATTGCCACAAGCAGCATATTCGTTTTTTACAGGGAACGATGGTAGCAAAACAAACCACTTCCCATCTCGTCGTAAATTTATAAGCCAAATGGCTATAGGTCTTGCGGCAATTCCGTTTGTATCTTTATTATATGGTATGTATAAAGGCAAATACAATTTTAAAGTGTTAAAATACACATTGTATTTTGAAGATTTACCTATAGCTTTTGATGGTTATAAAATTACACAAATAAGCGACATTCATAGCGGAAGTTTTGATAATAAGGAAAAGATTGAATATGCTGTAGATTTAGTTAATGAGCAACAAAGTGATGTTATTTTGTTTACTGGAGATATGGTAAATAATAAAGCTGAAGAGATGATTCCTTGGAAGAAAACATTTAGTAGATTAAAAGCAAAAGATGGTATGTTTTCAATTTTAGGAAATCACGATTATGGCGATTATGTAAGGTGGAAATCTGAAGAAGAAAAAATGAAAAATCTAAACGATTTAGAAAAAATTCAAAGAGAAATAGGATTCGATTTATTGACGAACGAAAGTCGATTTCTTGAAAAAGATGGTCAACGTATCGCTATAATTGGAGTTGAAAACTGGGGAAAAGGGTTTAAGCAAAAAGGCGACTTAAATAAAGCGACCAGTAATATTAATGCAAAAGATTTTAAAATTTTAATGACCCACGATCCAACACATTGGGAAGAAGAAGTTATTAAAGACAATTATCATTATCATTTAACCTTGAGTGGTCATACTCATGGTATGCAGTTTGGTATAGAAATTCCAGGATGGATAAAATGGAGTCCAGTGAAATGGCGATATAAATATTGGGCAGGAATCTATAAAGAAAAAGGACAGTATTTAAATGTCAATAGAGGTTTTGGGTTTTTAGCATATCCAGGACGTGTTGGTATTTGGCCAGAAATTACTGTTATTGACCTTAAAAAAGGTTTATACAATGCCTAATTGCTAGGAAATGTTATATTTTTTCTAAAATTTCCTTATTTTTATAATACGGTCAGAGAGAACCTTCTTGAGTAACAGTTATTTAAAACGAATAAAAAATTGTAGGTTTGTATAAGCACATTTGACCTAAAACTATAAATTATGTCAAAATTTGGAGAATTAATTGATGTAAACATTCCTGTTTTGTTAGATTTTTTTACAGAATGGAACGAACAATCTACAGCAATGCATGCAGTCTTGAGAGATGTAGCTGCTGCTCTTGGCGATAAAGCAAAAATTATAAAAATTGATGTCGATAAAAACAAAGATTTAGCCGAAGCTCTTAGAATAAAAGGTTTGCCTACGTTAATTATCTATAAAGAAGGCGAAATGAAATGGCGACAAAGCGGAGAGCAGGATGCAAATACACTTATAGGGATTATTAAGGAATATATTTAAACAGCTTAAGTATAAATAGAGCGATGTGATTTTTCAATATTACGCTTAAAAACACAGCCTTTTCCTGAAAGAATCATCGAGAATAAGGTTAATAAGGTTCAGTGACGTTCCCATTTTATTGCTATTTTATTGGAACCTATCATGTAGTCGCTTAAATTTAAACCCTCTTTCACTAAAATAGTCTAATGTTTTTGGAAGTGCATATTGCAAATTCTTTTCGGCTTTTGTACTATCGTGAAACACTACAATATCTCCAGAAGAAGTGTTTTTAATCACATTTTCTAAACATGTTGAATTGGAAACAGAAGCGTCCCAATCTATAGCCAACACCTTCCACATTATTATTTTATAGCTTAAATATATTAATTTTTTCGCTTGTTTTGGTTTTATTTGTCCATAAGGAGGTCTGAATAAATTCTGAATTCTGAATTCTGAATTCTGAATTTGATTATTTATAACCTTTTGTGCTTCTTCTACATCATCAAGATAATCTTTCGTTTTAGTCCTCCAACCTTTTAAATGATTGTAAGTGTGATTTCCAACCGAATGCCCTTCAGCAATAATTCTTTTAAATATTTTAGGATTGTCAACAACATTTTTTCCTATACAAAAAAATGTTGCTCTTGCATTGTATTGTTTTAAAACATCTAAAGTCCAATCTGTAATTGTTGGTGTTGGACCATCATCGAAGGTTAAGTAAATTACCTTTTCTTTTGTAGGTAAATCCCAAACTAAATCTGGAAATAAAGATTTAGCAAGTTTTGGTGTTGTAA
>CAYRVY010000025.1:0-13299 GCA_964427695.1 uncultured Flavobacteriaceae bacterium | reverse complement strand
GCTTTCATGCAGCATTACAACGCGATACAAAAAGTATTATATCAATGTTTATAATACTTTAAGTTGTTTGAGGTACAAATAAGGTACAAATATTAAGTCGTTAAAATTTAACAAACAAAATATAAGAGATTTCATTTATGATTTAACGGAATTAAATAATTTATGATTTTAATAAGTATATCTACCAATGGTTTTTATCTGCCAAGGAGAATAAGTGCTTAATACTATCTTAATTTCTTTTGTATCTATTTGCCAATAGACTTTATAATTATTACGTATTAAAATATCATTTGTAAAATGTAAATTCCATTTATTTCCATGTTGTTCAATCCAAAATTGATTATCATAAAATGCCCTTTCTAATGCCATGTCATCAAATAATTCAGTTATTGAAGCAAGGAAAATTAAAATAGAACCAATAGACCCTATATCAATAACTTCATCTTCATCAGCTATAAATTTTAATATTAATGAGGTTTCTATTATATCACAGCCTTGTCTTATCAATTCGTATGAAAGCCCGTTAGGATAATTGTAAATGACTGAATTAGCTTCTTGATTCCATGAATAATTTATGAGGGTAGGAATCCATTTTTCAAGACCTTTGATAAATTCATCGCTGAATTTTATATAATCTTTAGTAAAAAAACATTTATTGTTGTCACTAATAGTTAAGTCATTTGTATTCTTATTCAGATAATGAAAGAAGATATAAACCATCGTAATTATGGCCAGTATAAATATTGTTTTTTTCATAATTATTAGTTTTTTTCTTATTTTAAGTTACTTGCTGAATTTCATATTCAAATTATTTATACAATTCATCAAAAATAAGAGCAGCGAAAACTCCAGCAGAAGAACCCCCAGATTTATTTGGAATTTCAGTTTGCCCTAGTTTCAGTTTTCCTCCGACCTCTTTACCATAACTTACCCAACTAACAACTAAAGTATTGCCATCGCATAAAATTGTAAAACCATGTTTGTACTTGTCCGCAGTGCCTGTCTTGCTCATAAACTGAACATTTTTGGGTAAATATTTATTTAAACTATGAGCCGTACCTCCTTTTTCTAATACTGTCTTTAGAGCATTTGTAATTATACTTACATTCTGTTTGTTATAAATTTGAGCCTTATCCTTTCTGATGGTTTGCTCCTTTAAATGATATGGATTAAACGACTTATTAAAAACACTCAACTTAATGTATTGCCCCTCATTAAATAGTGTTTGATAAGACTGAGCAATATCATATATTGTCATTCTTCTACTACCTAATGGGTAGTTTAAAGTATGTTCCAATTTCTTTTGTTTATCGTTCAAATTAATAGCAGAATCAACAGAAATATTCATTTTGTGAAACTTTTCTTCCACACTTAAAAAAAGAGGAATAGGTGCGGTCAATTGATCAATATTCCTCATTGGTGCATTATGAGATTTTTTAAGTATCTCACTTAAATTAACAAACTTATTAGAATAACCGTGGTTAGCATTTTTTGGTGTTTTTCTACCTCTTATCTTACCATCATACAATCTAATTTGATGCCCTTTTTCTAATAGTTCTAATAACACAAAAGGCTTTATTTCCGAACTCATAGAAATACCTTCTCCAAAGGTTGACAAATCGTGTTTCCCCTCGCCTCCATAATGCCCCAAAATATTTCCTGACTTGACATCTACTATTAATGCAGAAGCATATAACTTACAACCATCTTTAACCATTTGATTGCTGAATTTTGTATTAAACCTATCAACAGCCAAATTCAATTTTGATTGAGTTTTAAGACTAATGCTTGATTCTAATGTTACGTTTTCATTTGCTTCTTTCTTGATATTATCATCGAAAAATATATTGGTAGCAGCAGAATTGTTTAAACTAAAGGGTTTATTTGTAAAATTGAGCTGTTGCCTTTTCAATTTCTTAAATTCTTTTTTAGTAATTCGTCCATTTTCGTACCAACGCTTTGTATACCTCAACAATTTCTCTTTAATTTCTTTTGGATACAAATGAGCCTCTTTATAAGGAATATAATTATCATCAGAAATTTTAAAAGTTGAACCTCTGTGAAGGGTAAACAATAAATATAGTATTTCCAATTCATTTACATTATTTATGCTTCTCCCAAAAGTGTAATAAGAGCCATTTGTAATTCCCGATTGACCATATCCTCCATTAAAAGAAACTATATTTACATAATGGGTAATGATTTCTTCTGGTGTATGTGTGTTTGATAATTGGTAAGACACACCTATTTGAGAAAATTTCCTTTGAATTTCCTGAGGGAATAATTTCTCTCCCTTTTTATTTAAAAAAATTAGGTTTTTTAATAACTGTTGATTTATATTTGATGACCCTTTTAGCATCAAACTATATAATGTAGTTAAAGATACTCCGTGCCAGTTAGACCGATTTGGTAATAAGTTTTTTTGATTTAATGCATTACGGTCTTCTTTAATTAATAATGCTTTTACAAAAAAAGGAGGAAGTTTCTCAAACTGAATTGGCAAACTTGGATTTAAATCATCCGTTTTAAAATACAATAAATTTCCTTGTTCATCTACAATAGATTTTTGATAATTAGAGTAATTTTCAATATCCTTAATCTCTTTAGGAAAAGCAGTTAGAATATTAAAAACAAATACCATAAATAGCATTGCAGGAATAATTAATATCATAAAAGATGTAAATGTTTTAGAAATTATCAACCAGTTTAAACTCAATCCATAATCTGTATCTTTTCTAAACTTAGAATACAAAGTACCTATACAATAAATGATAAATAGTAAAATAGATGCAATAAAGGCAAAACCTAAAGCATTAAACACAAAAAACACAAAGCTTTTAAAACTAATCATTAATAGTATCACAGTCAAACCTATCAAACAATAAAGTATAATTATCTTTGATTTTTTATTGATGAATTTTATTGACAGAATATCTTGATTTTTATTATCATCTAGCATATACACTCCAATATAATTAAAGCCTTTTGCAAATACTTTTTTGAGTATAAAAGAGAATACACCACCAGCTACTATTAATTTTAATAGTATTATCCAATTATTGCTTCCAAACTGAAATCCTGTATATAATGGAAAGTTTAAAACAATAGCAATAATTAATACTACTGTAATCATCCAAAAGGGTTTTGTTATCAATTTTGCTTCAAGTTTATTGAAATGAAAATCCTTTAAAGCATCAAAATAACTCTTGTTTTCAGACAGCTCAATATGTATTATACCAAAATAAAACAGTAAGTAAGGTAATTTTGCTCCTATTAATAAAATTACTAAGCTCAATGTTGATACAAGCGTAACTGATTGGGCATATACCAATAGTTCTAAAACAAGAAACACCAAACAAGAAAATGCTCCAAAAAACACCAAACTGGATACTTTATACATTTTCTGATTGAAATAGTTGTTTATATTAAGCATAAAATATTGCAAACTTTTTATCATAAAATAGATAGAAAAAAGTTGAGCTAATGGTGTAATTAAAACTCCATACAATAAATTCTTTGCTAAATATGGGTTTTGTAAATCCGTTCCGTAAGAAGAAAAAACTCCTCTGTTAACAACAAAAAATTCAATTAAATTCCCTGTTATTAAATACGAAACCAAAACTAATATTGTCTTGAAAAGTAAAAAACTTAAAACACCAATAAAAACAGCTACCATTATTGTGGAAAACAACTGTCCTAAATTATTCCCTTTTTTATTGAACAGCCTAAATTGACCATTAAGCGTGTCCCAAAAATATGCCCTCAAATCTTTTAACAAGAATTTCCCCAGTAAAACGAATAGCCCTACAACTGCGAATACTATAACTAAAATTAATCCCATAATATGTTATTTGTTAAATTATCTTTAAACTGCACATTACCAATTTCCAAATCTTTAAAACATTTTACCCAAAATGCTTTCACCTTTTTTTTATTTACTTTGTTTTTAGGCTCGTTTTTATGTACTACTATTACTTTCAGTTCCATTCCAGAAGCAATTTTTTCTTTAAACTTATTGAGCAATACAGGATCTATTAATTTTCGAATAATTCCCCCTACGTCTTTGGGTATTTCTCTATAAAAATTGACCTTTTCTGTTTTGTTGTTTATAATCATATCAGAAAAAATAAGTAATGTGTTTTCTGAGTCATCTCCCATACCGACTATAGCTTTTATTGTTGTTTGCAAAATATTTGTTGAATTATTATATTTTATGTCTGTACTCATTGCTGAATAATCACTCAAAGAATTTTTCAACAGGCGTATTAACGGAGTAGGATTTGAATATTTTTGTTTATCCTTCCCACTCATTCCTTTCTTGACAATACCAATTTTAGCCGATTTGATATTTAATTCATCAAGTCCCGATAAATTACCAATAGACATTTTAAATGTTTCACAATCATTAATTTTTCCAAATGGAGCATCTTTCATAAACATTGAAAAATTTTCAGAAACATCATTCTTGATTTCAGTAAATAACGACTCGTCTGACACATCCATTAGAAGGATCATTTCTTTTTTGATAACTTTATTACAGTTTGGTTTTAAATTATTACAACCGATTGTACTTAGCATTAGGATAAAAAATCCAATTATTTTAATTATATTATGTGCTTTCATCTTAACTATTATTTAACTATGTTATAAAATTGTTTAATATCCTTTATGTTTGGGGAAGAAGGGGTTACAAAGAGAGCTTTTGCTTCTGATTTTAGAACGTCTTTGAAATCTGTTTCATAAAGTTTAATTTGCGAATTTATTTCAGAGAGCATTGCACTTATTTTATTTGATAATTCAGCAATAGTTTTATCAATAGTCTCTATCTCTAATCTAGATATAAGTAAACTACTCTTAATAATCTGAATAGTATCGGAAGAATTATTTTTTGTGTCTTTATACGTTTTTTTTAAATCTAAAGATTCATTTTTTTGTACCAATTTTTCAGCTTTTAAATAATCCAATCTATTGAATGTATCGTTTTCTGTTTTGGTTTTTTGAGGTGTATCTTTATTTTCTTCAATTACTTTTTCTTCATCCTTAATTATAAAATTTATAAATGCAAAAACCAAGGCGACAATAATGGCCAACATATAATCGTATTGCATCATTAGTGTTACAATTGAATTGGTAGTGTTATTAGGTTTTGATGATTCTATATCATTCGTTAAGTCCCAACTTGATAATGATACTGCTTCTGTTACTCCATAAAAATGATTAAATACTAATGGAGAAAATAGCATAAATAGCAAAAAAACCATTCCAAAAACTAAATATGAGACATAGGTTATATAGTGATGTTTTTTAAATCTTATCTCTGCTAAATGAAACAATCCCATAATTAAGAAAGAACCAGCTACTCTAAAATAGATGTCGCCTGTACTTTTAAATTCTTTTAATCCTTCAATTTGGGAATAAATAATAAAAATCTCAATTATTACTACTAGTAAAAATCCACCAAGCCATTTTTTACCTATCACCAAATATTTCTTCCAGTTTTTATTTTTTCTAACCTTCTTTTTCTCTTTTACAATTACTTCTTCATCTCGATTTGGCAATTCTCCTCTTACAAGCAAACGCCTTTTTTCATCTTTAATTTTTTCATTTAATACCTCTATTTTTACCGAGTGTTCTTTTATTTCGGTTTCCATTTCTACCAACTTTCCCGAAGTGTTTTTTACATCATCATTAAATGGAGTTTCTAATTGAAGCATTGTTTTTAAAACGTCTTGTTTTTTGGTTTCCAAGCTTTGTAATTCATATACAAAACTCCTTAAAAGTTTAAAATCTCCATCTAATAAAATATCTCTCATACCATTAGAGAATATAAAGCCTCCATCATTGTCTCTCATTGCTATTGAACCAGTGTAAACATCTTTTGATGCTAAATCGTATATTTTATTTTTATCCATAATTATGCAATTTTTAAATTAGTATATACGTATTCAAACAAGCCTTTAATACGTGCCATGTCTATTTTACGATTGGTTTTATCAGTAGCCGTTTTCTGATTATTATTTTTTTGACTGGTAGCTGTAAATGCCCCGTCTCTTTTTTCTTTAAATTTCGTTAAATTTATTGGCTCCATTTTTTTTTGTTTTTTGTTTATACTTACATTTTTTTAAGCAGTATCCTCCCGTTAGCAAAAATTATTTTTTCGGCTTTTCTAAGCTTCCTATTGCAAAAATAGAAAACGAGTTTATCCCTTTTTTAACTTTCTTACCTAAAAAAAGTATTATTTTTAAAAAAAAAGTATGGCGAAGAGTATATATGACATTGCCAGTACCGATGAAATGATAAAATTTGAAAGACAGCTGTCTTTTTGGTTGTCTCATCAACCACTTAATTGTCCTTTACAAAATCCCTGCGATATCCTACATAAATGCCAGTCTTCGAAAAAGTGTGTTTCCAAACTTCCAAACAGCACTGTTTCTACATATCATTCTCTTTCTGAAAAGTTATTGGGACAGCCTTCGGCGCAATCTATTACAAAGTATTTCTCTGACTGGAAAAGTGAGGATGAGAAGAAACATTTAAAAAAGACTCTGGTTGTAGTAAGGTTATTAGAGTTTTTGCATGATTTTGAACAAAATCCCAGTGAGAGTGATCCATATTTTACTAAGTTTAATGCTAAATTAAAAAACCTTTATGATAAGTTCTGGCTTCAGGAGGGTTGCGCTCTTTCAATAGAAGCAATTAAGGTATACCCTTTTCAAGTAGATATTATAAGATGGTGGACGTTATTCCATAATAGAAAAATGGAATGGATTATGGTTAGGGAACAATTGAAACAAAAAATTAATCAGACAGACAATGAAGAAAATGAAGAAATAAGGGCAGAATGTTATTTAGGAATATTTGAAAGTTTTTTAAATGAGTTTACAAAAGATAGGCATAATAAACAGATTACTCCTTCTCCTTTCAATAAACTAAAAACAGCGAAAGATCAGTATTTAGATAAAGTACCCAAAAAAGAAGATAATGGAAAGTTTCATTATTTCTTAGCAAGGTATTATGAGGAGGAATGGTGGGTGCAACCTGAAAACGAAAAATCATCAACACAAACATTATTAGATTATGCTATAACAGCAATAAATAAATCAATTGAATTATATGAATTATATGATCTATCAGCATCTGGCTACCAAACTTCTTACAAAATTCCTTGGTGGTTATACTGTCACAAAGCGATGTTATTCAAATTATGGGGACATGATGATTCTTTAAATATTATAGAAGAATATAAAAGTGTTATATTAAAAGAAGCTGAAGAAGAAAAAGAAAAAAAATCCATTCAAATGTACGCTGCTACGAGTTTCGTTCTATCAAATGATTATAAAGGTTTAAAAAAATTCTTTAATGAATTAGATGAAAAAATAAAAAATTCTTCAGAAGATGAACATGAAACGGTTAACAGCGAAGTGGATAATTTCACTTATCATCACATAGAACTTATTTTCTATAAAGAAAAAGAAAAAGAAGTAAGGGAAAAGTGGTTTTTATTATTAAAATCATGGTTTCAAAAAAATGTACATTAGCAGAAGTTTTGAAAAATATAATTTCAACATACCATCACAGCTTTGGGGGCGGCAGTAAAAATACAAGCCGATTGTTACATCACCTATCACAAAACGGTTGTAATGTGGAAGCTTTTTTTTTTAAAACACCCCAATATTTTACCTACACAAAAAGCCCTGTAAGAACTCACACTTTAAGTTCTGTCGGAATTCATTCGGAGGTAATTGATTGCAACCTAATAAAAAATTATTCTATGACTGATAAAATCGTTAATAGGCTGTTGAACACTCCTGATACAATTTTATTCGGAGCAAATCTTTTTCCTTATTGCAATATTTTACTAGATGCAAAAATTCAGTTTGCACAAATGAAAAATAGTAGTCCAAAACTTATTATCCATCCGGTTGGGTCAGATATTTGGCAAGTTGGGTCACAACTAAAATCAAGAGTGAAGTGGTTGCTTGAAAATCCACTTGTAGATTCTATTGTTACTTACTCCGACACTTTTATTTCGGAAATTAAAGATTATTTCAATATTGATAGAGAAATAAATGTATTACCACCGGTTCTTGAAAGAGAAATTTTTAATCCTTTAAACTCAATGGAAATATCAGAACGAAGAAAATCACTTGGATTGAATGATGATGTATTTATTATTCATCATCATAGTAGCATGAGAAAAATAAAGTGTCCTGAAATTGTTTTGGATATTGCTCAAAAAGCAGCGCAGTCTATTTCTGAAAAATGTGTATTGGTTATGACGGGACCAATTCCACACGAAGAAATTTCTTCTCTTAATTTGAGTTTAGTTAGTTCTACGACTAACGATTTGTTTGAATACCAAACTGACTTAGACAATCTCACAATTTATTGGACAGGGGTTTTATCAAACGTAGAATACCTATTGCAGATTTCAGATGTCGAGCTGAATGCAAGTTTGCACGATTCATTCAATCTTTCACTGATGGAAGCAATGGCTTGTGCTATTCCAGTAGTAACATCAGATGCAGTAGGAATCAGCAAACATATAGTAAAAGCAAATGCAGGGGTTTGTTTTCCCGTTAAAAAATTAAGATTTGATATTTTGAACGAAGTGTTGAAATCGGATAAATCAAAGAAGTATTTGTTTGATATTGACTTTGCAGTAAGCGCAATTGAAAGTATTTCCAAAGACCGGGCAGCAGCAAGAATGAGAGGACAAGATGTAGCAAGATATGTTAAAGAAGAATTCAGTATGGAAAAAGTATCTAAAAAATTTCACAAATACCTCAGTTAATGACAAACACATATAAATCAAAAATACCTGATAGTATTTGGCAGCTTCCACAATATAGATTTGAGCGTCTTGATGAATTGCTCTCTTTGATGAATGATAATAAACAAGTTTCAGGTATACTTTTAGGTGGATCGTTTTCTTACAAAGATGATTTAGCTAAATCAGATGTTGATTTATTTTGCCTGATTAACAATGCAGAAAAATTTGAAAGTAATTTGAAAAAAAATCTTACTGGGTTGAGTGATGTAGAAGAAATTATTTTTCAGGGAAGTTTTCCATGGACTGAAAAACTCTATACTATATATTTTAAGCATGACATTGATTTCAGTATTGACTTGTGCCTGATAAATTTTAAAAATGCAGAAACTTTTTTTTGGGAGCCAAACGGTATTATTCTTTTTGATAAAGCGCAAGTGATTAACCAATGTATGTCAAAGCAAATAATTAGCCCTTACTTTACAAGACAACCGTTTCTGAAATCAAATCCTTTTTCGCTTTCAATAGTTACTTTAAAGAAGATTGAAAAAAATCTTTCGAGAAATCATTTGTGGAACGCATTGGAGCAACTAAATTCGTTGAGAAGATATGTTATGCAGATAATCCGGCTTAAAGAGATTAAGCACGATAATTTCCTTGGCAGAGTTGACAGAGATATTGAAGATGTAATTTCAACTGAAATAAACTACTCTCTTTCAAAAACTGTTGCCCTTTATGATTCGAGAGAAATTGCGGAGAAAACTATTTTACTGATTGACTTATTTATAACGCAACAAAAACACCTGCAGAATGGAAACGAAAAACAGTTTCAAAATTGGATACTCAAACAAACAATACATGAAAAAGAAAAATTATTAATTTATTTAAGATAATGCAGAGGGCGAAATTCATAAAACAAATCGCAACAACGACGATAGAAGTAGTAAACGGATTATTTGTAATTGTTAACATTATTCATTCCGAAAGATTCAGCTTGGAGGTTTTGGAAATAAATACTTCCATTGAAATTCACTTTTCGCTTTAATATCACGAATCGTAAACTACTTATGATAATAAATTAGAATTATATAAGTTAGCACTAAAAAAAACATTTGTCATAATTTAGAAATCTGAAATGAAAATTCTTGTGTTTGGAAATATTTGTTCAGGAAAGTCAACTGTAATAAACAGTTTGAGAGAACCATTCCCTTTTGAAGTAATAGCCATTGATGATTTTAGGAGAAAGTTCGGTGACGGAAGTAAAACAAGTGAATTGTTTGCAAGAAAAAAATTCTTTGCTGCCATAATTCGAAACCAAAATCAGTTTATCGAATGCATCGGAATTGGTAAAGTTGCAGATGAACTATTTGTGTTACTGCAAACATTTACAGAGCCTATTATTTGTTTAACACTTATAACGCCATTAGAGATTTGCAAACAGAGATTGAAAGAAAGAAATTGGGATATTCCATTTCCAGAACCTGTTGAAAAAGTATTTTCACTTTCAGAAAGAGCAGAAATAAAAATAACTAACAGAGAAATTGCAAGACAATGGACTGCAAGACAAAATACAATTTATTTGGAAAGAGAGAATATTAAACAAACAGATATTCAACTTATCATATCTGATTTGAATAAAGAAATTGAAACACAAAATTCTTTATCAAGTTCCCTGATGAAAGATATTGATTTAATGCTTAATAAACCCGTTCAGGATTATTACGGCAGAGAATATCTATACTATCAAAAGAAAGTAATTGAACGCAATGGTAAATTTATAGAAGACCGGATGATGATTAAGAAGTTCATTTCTGAAACAAACATATTTGGAAATATAGTTGATGTTGGTTCTGGCGATTGTCAATGGTTTTCGCTTTTTGAAAATACAGTAAGCAATTACTTTGCTGTTGAAGTTAACGAAATTGCTTTGTTATTGGCCCCGAAAAATAAAAAACTCTCAACCATAAACAAAAATATTTTTGATAATGAATTTGAGTTAACAGATATAATCAAACACAAAATTGATTTTGCTTTTTTCTCATTTTTTCTCTCTCACTTTTCTGATACAAATATTCATGCTTTGTTTAACAAACTGATTGCGATTAACTCTTTAATAATTGTTGATTCGCTTTGGGGGGATATGCATAAGGAAAAGTATAAAACAAAAGATTTCAAAGAGGTTAAGAGAAAAATTTCATCTACAGAAAGCATTTCACTACCCAAAAGATTTTTTGAATATTCGGATATTGATTCTCTTGTAAAACCATTTGGATATACTATAACAAAATTCATAGAAGGAAATTATTGGTTCATATGTATAGTACAGAAATGAAGATTTGTTCTTAGTTCTAATCTTTTTAAATAGTTATTTTAAATTTAAAAAAATGAATAAATGAGTGAAACTCAATAGAATAACCTTGCTTTTTTGTGTGTATTACTTCACTCCATTTTAGTTTTTCAATATCTGAAAACCTTAACCCTGTTAAAGCTGAAAATAAAGAAGCCTGTTTTAATATAGGGTTCGGACAATCTGCTTTAGCAAGTTGGTTTAATTCGTCAAGTGATAAGAAAACCCGTTTTGTATCTGCCTGTTTAATAGGCTTGATTTTAGCGTTTAAATCTATTGAAAGTAAGTTATCTTTAAACGCTTGTTTTAACGTAGCTTTAAACTTATTAAAATAACTGTGAGCTGTATTTTGTGATAAGTTAGTTTTGTTACTTCTACGGCTTTTGGCATTTAGTAAATAGTCTTTATAATCATTACAGAACTTTTCGTTGAGGTCTGCAAATTTTAATTGATTATTTGTAAATGCATTCAAGTAGTAAAAAGAGGAAAACCAAACATCATAGTTTTTGCCTTTACGTTTTTCCATTAATTGCTCGAAGTAGGCTATAAAAGATAATTCGCCTTTTTCTTTTGCTTTAAGTTGTTCAAGTTCAAAGGCTGAATAAACTTCGGGTTTGTTTAATTCATTGAAACGAGTTTGGCGAATCTGTTCAGCAAGTAACAAGGTTTGTTTGTTGTCAAGTTTGTGTAATGGGTTCTTTGGTTTTTCATAAATTGAAAGTCCTAAAAACTGTCTACGAGTTGTTTTATCTGAACCCAAAATACTTATAGGTGGGTAAAAATCTAAATAAAGACTTTTACGCTCTTTACTTATCGGCTTTTGCCTTAATGTTACTTTAATTGCCATTTGTCTTTTATTCTTAACAATGTAGTTAATGTAGTTAATGTATGTCTAAAAAATAAAAATATTTATTAACTAAAAATCTTATCTAATGCTGAACGTTTAACCCTTGTCATTCTTTGTCCTAAATTGACTGCTTTAATATTTCCGTTCTCAATGTAATAGTAAACAGTCCTTACAGAACAGTTTAAAAGAATTGCAACGTCTTTAACTGTTAAAAATTCCTTTGCCTTTAATTGTTCTAAAGGAAATAAAGACTTTTTTAAGGTTACTTTATTACTGTTCTCAATTTTAGCCTGTTTAACTTTAGCCTTATAGTGTCTTTGGTTGCATTTATGAGAACAATATTTAGTTGATGTTGTTCGGGCTGTAAATTCGTTGTTACAGTATTCGCAAATCCTTTGTATTTCAATATTACTACTCATCTATTTAAGTGCATTAAGTGTCGTTAAGAGTAAATAAGTGCAATTAAGCGCAAAATAAAAAGGGTTAAACCCTAATTATTGTACCTCAACACTACAAAGGTACAAATAAGGTACATATTTGTACCTATTAAACAAGTAATAGTTATTAACAGATATTAAATAAAGATAGTAAAATAGCTTTAAATAAAGGTATTTATAGTGTTTAAATATGTTTTAGATATTCTTTAAATAATGGTAGTTACTTACCGATACAAAAATTAGCAAAGATATTACCCAATAAATCGTCAGTTGTAATCTCACCAGTAATCTCACCAAAATGATACAATGCTTGTCGAATATCAATGGCCAACAGATCTCCTGAAAGGCTATCATCCATACCTTGCTGCACTTTTTGGATTTCTATGAGCGCCTTTAATAGCGCATCGTAATGTCTTGAATTTGTGATAATAGTATCGTTATTTCGTAATGCTCCTGTATTTACAAATTGAAGTAGTTTGATTTTTAACGATTCAATGCCTTTACCTGTTTTTGCCGATAATAATTGTATATGAGATTTCTCATTTTTAATCGAAATGACAGATAGTTCCTTTTTGAGTTTAACTTTATTCTCATCACTTAATTTATCAACTTTATTAACAACTAACAATAAGGGTTTTAGAGGATACTTTTTTTTAATTTGTTCAATATCAACTTTTAACTTTTCGTTTTTAACTTGTAACTCTTTTGCGTCAAGCAAAAGCATCACTACTTGAGACTGCTCTATTTTTTCAAAGGTTTTTTTTATGCCTATGGTTTCTATAACGTCTTGAGTGTCTCTTATTCCAGCAGTATCAATAAATCTAAAATTTATACCACCAATAATGAGTTCGTCTTCAATGGCATCACGAGTTGTTCCTGGTATTTCGCTAACAATAGC
>CAYRVY010000024.1:11089-13620 GCA_964427695.1 uncultured Flavobacteriaceae bacterium | reverse complement strand
GTTCCAAAGTTGTTGTGGTTGTAATTGTCTTATTTCTGAGTTCATTTTTATTTTATTAAAAGTTTCACAAAGGTAGCTAATAGCTACAAAGATTAATAAAACAATTGTTTATTTTTGAAAGATGCTCAAAAACAAAAAAACTATAATTGCTTTAAGTATTATTCCGCAATATCTTATTGTGAAACTACTGTCCAATTATCCAGATTTTGTTGAAACTTATTACAGTAACGGATTGTATCAATTTACATCAAAAGCCACACGTTATGTATTTGGTTGGTTGCCTTTTTCGGTTGGAGATTTACTGTATACTATTGCTGGAGTTTATATTTTAAGATGGTTTTTTATTAATCGAAACCGCATAATAAAAGACACAAAAGCCTGGTTTATAGATGTTTTTGCAGCTGTATCGTTTGTGTATTTTGCGTTTCATTTGTTTTGGGGTTTAAATTATTACCGATTACCATTACACGAAACTTTAGAGTTAAAAAACACTTATACTACTGAAGAATTACTTGATGTTACACGAAAACTAATTAATAAATCTAATAAACTTCATATAAGCATCACAAAAAATGATTCTGTTAAAGTTGAAATACTATTTACTAAAAATGAGCTTTTAAATAAAACTAAAAATGGATATGACACATTAGCAGAAATTTTTCCACATTTAAAACATTCGCAAAGCAGTATAAAATTGTCGCTGTACAGTTTACCACTCACATATATGGGATTTAGTGGTTATTTAAATCCATTCACTAACGAAGCACAAATAAATGGTTTCATACCATTGTATAAATATCCTACAACAGCTTCTCATGAAGCAGCACACCAAATAGGTTATGCCGCCGAAAACGAAACTAATTTTATTGGTTGTTTGGCTGCTATTAATAACGAAAATATTTACTTTAAATATTCGGGTTATATTTTTGCATTAAGGCATTGTTTGAACGAAATGTATCGTCGTGATGAAGGATGTTATGAGGAATTAGTTGAAACTGTAAATAAAGGCATCCTTAAAAATTATCAAGAATCATATTATTTTTGGAGGTCTTACCAAAATCCTTTAGAGCCTATATTTAAAAGTACATTTAACTTCTTTTTAAAAGCAAACAACCAAGATAAAGGAATAGAAAGCTATAGTTATGCTGTAGCATTATTTGTGAATTACTTTAAAGACAATCTCAATACCAAACGTTAAAAAAATCTTAATTCGTTTTTCTAATGGTCATATTCTGTATCTTTAAATTCTAATTCTTTACTAAATAAATATGATTAAAAAGTATCTTATTGTAATGATGCTGATGTGTAGTTTTGCTATAATTGCACAAGAGCATTTCCCGAAAAATGATGGTGTAAAATCGGAAAACACAAATTACACAGCATTTACAAATGCTAAAATTTATGTCACACCAACTCAAATTATAGAAAATGGCACACTGCTAATTAAAGATGGAAAAGTAGTTGCTTCTGGAACTTCGGTAACAATTCCGGATAATTCGGTTACTATTAATGTTTCTGGAAAAAGTATTTACCCTTCATTTATCGATATGTATTCTGGGTTTGGTGTCAAAAAACCCAAGCGTGAAAGTGGTGGCCGCAGAGCATCACAATACGATGCAAGTCGTGAAGGGTTTTATTGGAACGACCATATTATGCCTGAACAAAATGCCATTGATGATTTTAAATTTGACAAGAAATCGGCTTCCGAATTGAGAAAAGCTGGGTTTGGTGTTGTAAACTCCCATATGCAAGATGGGATTGTTAGAGGCACAGGTATTTTAATTGCACTAACAGATGAAGGTGGCGACTCCGAACGTATTATCGATGGACGTTCAGGACAATATTTATCATTAAGTAAAAGTGTAAAATCAAGACAGTCGTACCCAACTTCAACTATGGGAGCTTTAGCATTATTAAGACAAATGTATTATGATGCCGATTGGTATGCTAAAGGCGGTTCGAAAGCAAAAGATAGATCTTTAGAAGCTCTAAATACTAACAAAAACTTGGTTCAGATTTTTGCTGCTGGTAGTAAAGCTAATAATATTCGTGTGGATAAAGTTGGAGATATGTTTGGAATACAATATGTAATTCTTGGAGGTGGTGATGAATATGAGCGGATTAATGAAATTAAAGCTACAAAAGCATCATATATCCTTCCCATTAATTTCCCTAAAGCTTATGATGTAGAAAATACTTTTTTGGCAAGTGTTTTAGAACTTGATGACATGAGAGAATGGAATCAAAAGCCTTCTAATCCAAAAGTATTTGCAGATAACGGAATTTCCTTTGCGTTAACAACACATTCTTTAAAGTCTCCAAAGGATTTTAAATCTAATCTTATGAAAGCCATAAAATATGGTTTAGATAAAACAAAAGCATTGGAAGCTTTAACAACTGTTCCTGCACAACTTTTAGGAAAATCGAATACTTTAGGATCATTAAAAAAAGGAGCTTATGCAAATTTCTTAATTACTTCTGGCGATATTTTTGATAAAAAAACAACCCTTTATGAAAATTGGGTGAAAGGT
>CAYRVY010000024.1:0-10989 GCA_964427695.1 uncultured Flavobacteriaceae bacterium | reverse complement strand
AAAAGGAGTAAAAGTAATGCCTATAACCTATCCTAATGGTGCTTATGGTTTTTCTGAAATACCAAAACAAGAAACCATTTTATTTAAAAATGCGACCGTTTGGACTAATGAAAAAGAAGGTATTCTTGAAAACACAGATGTTTTAATTAAAAATGGAAAAATAGTAGCAATAGGAAACGACTTAAATTCTAATGGAGCAAAAGTTGTTGATGCTACAGGAAAGCATTTAACTTCGGGAATTGTAGATGAGCATTCTCATATTGCAGCAACAGGAATAAACGAAGCAGGACATAATTCTTCAGCCGAAGTTACAATTGAAGATGTTATTAATCCTGATGATATTAATATTTACCGAAACCTTGCTGGAGGCGTAACAACCATCCAAATTTTACATGGTTCAGCAAATCCAATTGGTGGACGTTCAGCAATTATTAAATTAAAATGGGGAGAATCTGCCGATAATCTAATCTATAAAAATTCTCCAAAGTTTATAAAATTCGCTTTAGGCGAAAATGTAAAACAATCTAGAAGTCAAAATGGTATAAGGTTTCCGCAATCAAGAATGGGAGTTGAACAATTGTATATGGATTATTTCACAAGAGCAGCAGCTTACGATGCCAAAAAGAAAAGCGGAAAACCTTTCAGAAAAGATATTGAGATGGATGTGTTAGCCGAAATCTTAAATAAAGAACGATTTATAAGTTGCCATTCTTACGTACAAAGTGAGATTAATATGCTGATGAAAGTTGCGGACAAATTCGGCTTTAATATTAACACCTTCACACATATTCTTGATGGTTATAAAGTTGCCGATAAAATGAAAGATCATGGTGTAGGAGCTTCAACTTTTAGCGACTGGTGGGCTTATAAATTCGAAGTAAATGATGCGATTCCATATAATGCCGCAATATTGCACAATGTAGGAGTTGTTACTGCAATTAATAGTGATAGTCGCGAAATGTCGAGACGTTTAAATCAAGAAGCTGCAAAATCGGTTAAATATGGAGGTATAAGTGAAGAAGATGCATGGAAATTTGTAACGCTCAATCCAGCAAAATTGCTACATATTGATGATAAAGTTGGAAGTATTAAAGTTGGTAAAAATGCAGATATTGTATTGTGGAGTGGTCATCCTATGTCTGTTTACTCAAAAGCAGAAAAAACGCTTATAGAAGGTGTTACTTACTTTGATATAGAGCGTGATAAACAATCGCGTGAAGCCATTAAAAAAGAAAAAAGCGAACTTATTTCTATGATGCTAAAGGACAAAAATAAAGGCTTAAAAACACAGCCTGTAAAAAAGAAAGATAAACCAGAATTGCATTGTGATTCACTATAATCTTAAAAACTGAAAATTATGAAAAAAATATATTATATATCAGCACTTTTGATCTTGTGTTTCTCAATAACTTTTGCACAGCAAACTCCTGCTCCAACACAAACAGAAGCCTTTACTATTGTTGGTGCAACGGCTCATATTGGTAATGGAACTGTAATAGAACACAGTATTATTATTGTAGAAAACGGAAAGATAACGGCTTGTGTTAATGGTTTAACATCAAAAATAGAATATAAAGGAACTATTATTGAAGCCAAAGGCAAGCATGTTTATCCTGGATTTATTGCTCCAAATACTACCTTAGGATTAGCTGAAATTGGTGCAGTACGAGCTACAAGAGATTTTGATGAAGTAGGTGAACTAAACCCTCATATTAGAAGTTTAATTGCTTATAATGCCGAATCTAAAGTTGTAGAAAGTATGCGTCCAAATGGTGTTTTGATTGGGCAAATTACACCAAGAGGAGGAACTATTTCAGGAACCTCATCTATTGTACAGTTTGATGCTTGGAATTGGGAGGATGCTGCAATAAAAGTGGATGATGCTATCCACTTAAACTGGCCGAGAACTTTTACCAGAGGTCGTTGGTGGTTAGGAGAAGATCCTGGATTGAAAGCAAATAAGAATTATGCTAAAGAAATTGGAAAAATAAGCGCATTTATTGCCGAGAGTAAAGCTTACCAAAAAGGAAATAAAGCAACCAAAAACATTCCTTACGATGCTATGCAAGGCTTATTCAATGGCTCTCAAAAATTGTTTATTCATGTTAATGACGAAAAAGGAATTACAGATGCTGTAGATTTTGCAAAAGTTAATGGAGTAACAAATATGGTTATTGTAGGCGGTTATCATGCTAATAAAGTTACAGCACTTTTAAAGGCTAATAACATTCCTGTGTTAGTAATGAGAACGCAAAGCACACCAAATAGCGACGATGATGATTACGACTTTCCATACAAACTGGCAAAACTTTTAACAGATCAAGGCATTCTTGTTGGTTTGCAAAACAGTGGGCAAATGGAACGTGCAAATGCAAGGAATTTACCATTTCAGGCTGGACAAGTTGTTGGACAAGGCATGGGCAAAGAAGAAGCCTTAAAACTTATCACTTCTAATACTGCAAAGATTTTAGGTATAGATGATGATTATGGAACTCTGGAAAAAGGTAAAAGTGCCACATTATTTATTAGCGAAGGTGACGCTCTCGATATGCGCACAAATATATTAACACATGCCTTTATTGATGGTCGTGCTATTAGTTTAGAAACACATCAAACTACACTTTGGAAACGTTACTCCGAAAAATATAAATCGCAAGAATAATTTTAAAAAAGGAACCAAATGGTTCCTTTTTTTATTCTATAGTTTTAGCATTTTCAGGCTTTTTAAACAAACTATCATTTGCTTTAGTTTGTAAAATTGATACATTAACAAAATTTACATCGTTACGCTTTGTAGTTGGTTGGTTGTTCTCATAATTATACCAAGTCAATGTTTTATACCAATTTAATTTCAAAATACATTATAAAAATCATTTAAAAAAAAGTGATTATGTGTAATACTTTTAACGATTTCTTCAGAAAGGTTATCTCTAACAAAATTGTGTAGCTAAAGTTTTACATTTTCTAAATTTTCAAAGACTCTATTTTTATAAGACTGTTTGATATATGCCCATATTTTTTCTGAAGGATTTAATTCTGGAGAGTAAGCAGGGATTCTTACCAGCTTGATATTATCAGGAATGCTGTATTTAGATAATGAATGGAATCCTGCATTATCGATAATAATAATTTTAAGCTCATTTGGCTGATGTTTGGAAAAAGCTTTTAGGTATTCATAAAATATTTCACTAGTAGTTCCTTCTATTTCATAAACAAAAGAATCCCCGTTTACAGGTGAAAAACTTCCGTATAGATAGGTGTTTTTAAAGGCATGTTGATATTTCACTATTGGTTTTACACCTCTTGCAGTTAAGCATTTTCCGATATGGGTTTTTAAACCAAATCTACTTTCGTCTTGAAAGTATAAATTAACAGATTCATACTTACCATTAGTATCCTCGGCTATTTGCTGGAGTTCGTTTATGAAGTTTTTTTAAAAGCCTCAAAAGCTACTTCATCCTTTTTATAGTGTGATTTTCTTGGCGTTTTCAATTTTGTCCCAAAATTTCTTATCATAAATGCTCTTACTGTATGATACTTGAGCTCATATCCAAATTCTTGCTTAATCCATAAAACAGCATCATTATACCCTTGAAGAGGAGCAGAGGAATCATTTAGTTTGTCTTCTATTTCTTTATGAATTGATGCAGGAACTGTTTCTCTTCGTTTTCCGCCACTTTTCATCTCTAACATCCCATTCAATTCTGAATCTCTGTATTTATCCGTCCATTTATTGAGTGTTGTAATGTTTACCCCAAGAAATTTAGCCAAATCTACTCGCCTAATAAACTTCTCTTCTTTTGTTAAGATTAAACTTAGTATTCTCAGCTTCTTTTTTGGATTTTTTTCTTTTCGTTGAGCTGACTTTAATTCTAAAAAACTTTCTTTTATTGTAATTTCAAATACTTTTCCCATACCTTAAAAGTACGAAAATTATAATGCTTTATGAAATTAAATTGGTATTAGGTAATTTTAAGCCTTCAACAGTTTGCCAATCACTGTATTTTATAAAATGGAATTCTTTAGCTTTTTCTTTCAAAAAATAAGTGACTGTATAACCAAGCCATTCCATTTTATAAGTTTCAGGATTATAATACAAAATGTATTCATCATCAGGTGATTCTCCTACTCCAGCATCATAAGAAATAAGAATTCCTGAATAGTCTTTGCCTTCAAAAGTTGAAGACCCAACATCTTTATAAATAATACCATCATCTGCTAAAACAAAAGGCATCGCATAAAAGTAAAACATCAAGTTATAATAAAACCTTGCGTTCCCTTTATAACTCGTAGTATCTTTTTGTAATAACCATAATTCATTTCCGTCAAAACCAATAGTATGGTTTGGCATATCAATTAATGATTCTCTCGATTTTAAATTTGTTGTGGTTATCTCGTCACCATCTGGCTTTGGCATGGTAAACACCAATGATTGCATAGCATTCCAATTATTTAAACCTCCATGAGCATCAAATATTTTTGAAATGTTTTCAGGGTAAATAGATGTGATTACATCTAATGTTTCATTTTTATAATCGTTTGTTTTAGCGTCTTGTTTGCAAGAAAAGAACACTGTAATAGTTAGGAATAAAAGTGCAGTATTTTTCATGTTAGCCATTAGTTTTTGTCTTTGACGTTTAAGCTACAAAATAATTACAATAATTACTCTATTTTTGCCTCGAAATGACAAATCAAATCAGTAGTGCACTAAATCCTTTTATTAAGCAATTAGTACAGCTTAAATATAAATCCAGAGCACGAAAAACCTCTGGCTTATTTTTAATTGAAGGAGAACGCGAAATTACATTAGCATTAAAAGGAAGTTACAATATTGAAACAATCTTATTTTATCCAGAATTATTTTCAATAGAACAGCTAAACGACTTAACAAATCAACAAATCAACACTATAGAGATTTCAAAAAATGTCTATCAAAAACTGGCGTATCGAGAAACAACCCAAGGTGTTATCGCTGTTGCAAAAACTAAAGTTTTATCTATTGATACCATTTCATTAAAAACAACCAATCCATTAATTTTAGTAGCCGAAGCTCCAGAAAAACCTGGAAATATCGGAGCACTTTTACGTACTGCTGATGCTGCAAATGTTGATGCTGTAATTATTGCTAATCCGAAAACCGATTTGTACAATCCTAACATTATTCGCTCAAGTGTTGGCTGTGTATTTACCAATCAAATAGCTATTGGAACAACTTCAGAGATTATTGAATTTTTAAAAGACAATAACATCAATATCTATTGTGCAGATTTACAATCTTCGGCAGAATATCACACCCAAGATTACACAAAATCAACAGCAATTATAGTTGGTACAGAAGCAACTGGATTAAGTGATGAATGGTTGTTAAACTCAACTCAAAATATAATTATTCCAATGCAAGGCGAAATAGACTCGATGAATGTTTCGGTTGTCGCAGGAATTCTTATTTTTGAAGCAAAAAGACAGAGACAATTTTGATAAAAATTGTCTCTGAAAAAATCAAATCTCAAAAAAACAAATTCCAAAAACTAACTTTGTAGCTTGGAATTTGGAATTTAAAAAATATGACATCACAAACATTATTCTACATTATAATAGCAATCATTATCATCAATTTTATTGTTGACAAAGTTCTCGATGCTCTAAACGCTAAACATTACAACGACCCAATTCCAGAAGAGTTACAAGATGTTTACGATGAAGCCGAATACAAAAAATCGCAATCTTACAAAGCTACAAATTATCGCTTTTCTAATATTACATCAGTATTTTCTTTATTATTAACTCTTGGCTTTTTCTATTTTGACGGTTTTGAATTTGTAGATAATATCGCCAGAAGTTATAGCAATAATACTATTGTTATAGCTCTAATTTTCTTTGGAATTATCATGTTTGCAAGCGATATTTTAACGACACCTTTTGCATATTACAAAACCTTTGTGATTGAAGAAAAGTTTGGTTTTAACAAAACCACAAAAAGCACTTTCGTTTTAGATAAAATTAAAGGATTACTAATGATGGTAATTATTGGTGGCGGAATTTTAGCACTCATAGTTTGGTTTTACGAATTTACTGGAAACCAATTCTGGTTATATGCTTGGGGAACTGTTGCTTTATTCTCACTGTTTATGAATATGTTTTATTCTAGGCTTATTGTACCTTTATTCAACAAACAAACACCTCTTGAAGAAGGCGATTTGCGAGATAAAATTTCGGCTTATGCAAAAACTGTAGGTTTTAAACTCGATAAAATATTTGTAATCGATGGTTCTAAGCGCAGCACCAAAGCCAATGCCTATTTTTCAGGATTTGGTAGCGAAAAACGTGTCACACTTTACGATACTTTAATAAATGATTTAGATGAAGAAGAAATTGTTGCTGTGTTAGCTCACGAAGTTGGACATTATAAGAAAAAGCACATTATTTTTAATTTGATAACTTCTATTTTAATCACAGGATTAACGTTATACATCTTATCGCTTTTAGTTTCAAACCCTTTACTTTCAAATGCTTTAGGTGTAGAAATCCCAAGTTTTCATATTGGTTTAATTGCATTTGGCATGTTGTACAGTCCAATAAGTGAAATTACAGGTTTAATTATGAATCATTTTTCTCGCAAGTTCGAATATCAAGCCGATGATTACGCCAAAAAAACCTACAAAGCCGAACCTTTAATTACTTCGCTTAAAAAACTATCAAAAAACAGTTTAAGTAATTTAACACCTCATCCTGCTTATGTATTTATGCACTATTCACATCCAACATTGTTTGAACGTATTAGGAATTTGAAGTTGTAAATTTTATAAGATTAGACTTTGTCGAAAAAATAATCGAACTTAATTCCAGTCTGCCGCCAGGCAGGTAACAGACGATAAACAAACATTGAAACGCTTTTTATCTTAATATTGGCAGTAATATTAAAAAATCACAAAAGTTCGGTTTATATCCGAACTTTTTATATATTTGTAAAAGTAAGCAATGAGATTAACTAATAAGAAAGCATTAGAGAAACTTAAAAGAAAGAATAAAGGAAATACCCCTTTAGCTAATGCCATTGACAAACTTATTGAAGATATTGAGGGAAATGATTGGAAAAATCAAACCGAACTAAATGAGTCAAGGTCTGACGCAGATTGTGTTCATAGTGATGGTTTTTACTTTTTCAATATTTCGATTCATCGCACAATGATTCTAATAGAATTTGAAGATGGAGAAGCTTCTGTAGTTTGGTTAGGAAATCATAAAGGATATGAAAAAACATTTAAAAACAATAAGAGTACAATTAAAAAATGGTTAAAGTCTAACAATTGGATTTAAGAAATTATGAAAACACAATTTGATATAGAAAAATTAATAGACCTTGGAGAAATTCAAAATGAATTAGATTTCGAAAGAGCTTTAATTGCTGATAGAAAATTACGAGTTCTATCTAAAGAGAATCCAAAATTTAAAATTCTTCGAAAAAAATTAAAAAATTTAATTGAAGCTTATGAAAATAAAAATTGGTCTTCAAAATCAAGAATTAGTGATAAAAAGTTACGTGAAAGCGACATAGCTGAACTAATAGCTGAAAAGGAGAGACATTTTATTGAGAGAAGAAAAGAATTAATCAAAGTAAAATTAAAAAGATTGAATCTTAATCAGCAAGATTTTGGAGCAATTCTAGGCCATAGAGGCAAATCATATATTTCAGAATTAATGAATGGAATAAATCCTTTCTCCTTAAAAGATTTAATAATCATTAATCGCCTTCTTAAAATTGATTTAACTGATTTAGTCCCTACTTTTTTACCACAGACTGAACGATTAAAAATAAGAACTTCAATTAAAAAACTCGAAAACCCAAAACTGAAATTAAGTAAAGACGATTTTGCGTTAGCATAAATACTACTAGCAACAGCGTATTCATTGCGGTTGAATTACTTAAACGAAATGAAGCTTATAAATTTAAGGCAAGTGCTTAACTGAAAAATTAGTGTCTGAAAACCCGCCACTTTTCGTATACAAGACCGTTAAACGAACACTCCAAAAAATCTAATCTTTTTCATTTTAAAATCCAAACAAACTATTGCGCATTAAAATTCTTATTGTTACTTTAGTTTTATGAATGCTATTGAGGTTGAAAAAGAAAATGCAGCTATTGCAAAACAGTACAAACAGCTCTTAAAAGTTAGTTACTTAACGCTGTCTGCAAAAGACAAAAAACTAATTAGAAGTGCTTTTGATGTTGCTGTAGATGCGCATAAAGAACAACGCAGAAAATCTGGCGAAGCTTATGTTTTTCATCCCATTGCAGTTGCAAAAATTGTAGCGCAAGAGATTGGTATGGATGCCACTTCTATTGCTGCTGCACTGCTTCATGATGTTGTTGAAGATAATCCCAACTATACAATTGACGACATACAGCAACTCTTTGGTGAAACTGTGGCTAGAATTGTGGATGGTTTAACCAAAATATCTTCGCTTAATAAAGATATGGATGTTTCTATGCAAGCAGAAAACTTCCGTAAAATGCTGTTAACACTAAATGATGATGTACGTGTAATAATCATTAAAATTGCAGATAGACTCCATAATATGAAAACTATGGAATCCATGAGACCTGACAAACAGGTAAAAATTGCATCTGAAACTTTATACATTTATGCACCTTTAGCGCATCGTATTGGACTTTATAATATTAAAACAGAGCTTGAAGATTATGGATTAAAATACACCGAACCAGAAGTTTACAACGACATTTTTACCAAAATAAAGCAAAGTAAAGAAGAGCAAGATACTTATATAAAAGAAATTAATAAAATTCTTAAATCATCACTTAATAAAGAGAATCTCAATTATGAAATAAAAGGAAGACCAAAATCCATTTATTCTATTCGACGTAAAATGGTAAAACAGGGTGTTTCATTTGATGAAGTATATGATAAGTTTGCGGTTAGAATTATTTATAAATGTGATATTGAAAATGAAAAGTTTATAGCCTGGAAAATATATTCTATTGTAACCGATCATTTTAGACCAAACCCAATACGCCTTCGAGATTGGATTTCCTCTCCAAAATCTACAGGTTACGAAGCATTACACATTACTGTAATGGGACCAAAAGGACGTTGGGTAGAAGTGCAAATTCGTAGTGAACGCATGAACGAAATTGCAGAAAAAGGCTATGCAGCACATTATAAATACAAACAAGACAAAACTGCTAAAGAAGATACGCTTGATGATTGGATTAACAAACTACAAGAAGCTCTGGAAAACCCTGAAACAAATGCTGTAGATTTTGTCGAGGAATTTAAACTCAATTTATATTCTAAAGAAATTTTTGTTTTTACTCCAAAGGGAGACCTAAAATCCTTACCCAAAGGAGCCACTCCTTTAGATTTTGCATTTAGCATACATACCGAAGTTGGCATGAAAACCCGAGGTGCAAAAGTAAACGGTAAATTGGTGCCGTTAAGTCATACTTTAGAAAGTGGAGACCAAGTAGATATTTTAACTTCCGATAATGTTAAACCAAACTCTAACTGGTTAGATTATGCAACTACATCAAAAGCGAGAAGTAAAATAAAATCTTCGTTAAACGAAGAAACAAGGGAAATTGCAAGAGATGGCAAAGAAATTTTAAGGCGTAAACTAAAACAGCTTAAAATTTCTCTTAATGAAAAATCTATAAACGAACTTGTAAATTATTTTAAACTTAAAACAAGTCTGGACTTATTTTATCGTGTTGGAATTAGCACAATAGACAATAAAATGCTTAAAGCTTTTGCGAACTCTCGTAGCAATGTTTTTGTGAGTTATATAAAAAGTAAAATTCGGAAACCAACCCCAATTTCTGGTATAGGAAAAGACGAAATCACATCTAAATTTGATATGCTTGTTTTTGGCAAAGAAGAAGAAAGATTAGATTATAAGATATCAAACTGTTGCAACCCAATTCCGGGAGATGCTGTTTTCGGATTTCTAACTATTAATGACGGAATTAAGATTCATAAAAAAAACTGTCCTAACGCATTAAGCTTACAATCTAATTATGCGTACCGTATTATGTTGGCAAAATGGATAGATTCGTCCCAACAAGAATTTACTGTAAGAATACAAATGACTGGAATAGACAATTTAGGTTTAGTAAGTGAAGTAACAAAAGTCATTTCTGGAAATATGCATGTTAATATAAAAAATCTCAATTTTGAAACAGAACATGGCATATTTAAGGGAAAAATAACTGTAGTTGTAAAAAACAACAATTTGGTTAAAAAATTAATGGAAAGAATAAAAAAAATTAATGGAATAGAAAAAGTACGCAGACTATAAAAATTAGTTTAAATTTGTGGTAAATTATGAGTGTTAAGAAGGAAAACAAAAACCAAGAAATTGTCAAGAACGTATTTATCAAATTCTTGGAAGATAATGGGCATAGAAAAACTCCTGAACGATACGCTATTCTTCAAGAGATTTACGATTGTAAAGATCATTTCGATATAGAATCTTTATATATAAATATGAAGAATAAAAAGTATCGTGTATCTCGTGCCACACTTTACAATACTATTGAGTTATTATTAGATTGTTCCTTGGTTAGAAAACATCAGTTTGGTCAAAATCATGCACATTACGAAAAATCTTATTTCGATAAACAGCACGATCATGTAATTCTTACAGATACTGGAGAAGTTATTGAGTTTTGTGATCCAAGAATTCAAACTATCCAAAAGACTATTGAAGAAGTTTTTGATATTGATATTCATAATCACTCACTCTACTTTTACGGCACAAAAAAGCAACCAACTAACCAATAAACATAATGGCAGTAGATTTACTACTAGGTTTACAATGGGGAGACGAAGGCAAAGGAAAAATTGTTGATGTGCTCACCCCAAACTATAATATTATTGCTCGTTTTCAAGGAGGTCCAAATGCTGGACACACACTTATTTTTAATGGCATGAAACATGTTTTACACACTATTCCGTCAGGAATATTTCATGA